>NZ_JAXKBY010000102.1:0-2309 GCF_036552745.1 Faecalicoccus sp. | reverse complement strand
TCTTAAAGAAGTTGAAGTACTCTATTCATTACTTTTTTATCCGGCAGATTGCAACAGATGCTTTATTTGAGGTTTCTTTTTAATGCTGAATTATGGCTAAATCACCAAACTGTGGGTATAGCGTTTTGAAAAATGGCCTATAATATATAAGTTATTTGGAAAGGAATCTTTATGCATACATTATTTTTTGATTTTGATGGGACTTTACGTGTACCGGAAACGAACGAGGTTTCAAAAGAAACAATACAGAATTTAAGAACATTGCGAAAAGAAGGCAACTTGATCTTTATCAATACCGGACGTTGTTTTTCCTCTTTGGAAGAACAGGCAAGAGATTTACCGCTAGATGGTGTTATTTGCGGATGTGGTACTTATATTCGATATCGAGGACAGATATTATATGAAGTACAAGCTACATCGATTCAAAAAGAGCGTGTGCTCAAGGCTTTACGTACATGTCGGCTCGATGCGTTTTTAGAAGGTCATGGTGGCCTGTTTGTCGATCAGACGTATTCAGATCAGCTGAACCAGGTGATTTCCTTTTTTAAACGAATGAATGTAAATATGTTGTCTACAGAGGATCCTTCTTTTGCGTTTTCTAAGATGAGTCTCTATTATACAGATCAAAAACAAAAAGATGAATTTGAAAATCTGTTAAAGGAAGATTTTGACTTCATCAACTTCCCAAATCTTAAAGCGGAGGCTGTTTTAAAAGGGCACTCGAAAGCCAGTGGTATACGCATGTTATTGAAAGAATTATCACTTCCATGTTCTACAAGTATCGCCTTTGGTGATAGTGATAATGACATGGAGATGTTAAAGGAAGCAAGCTGCAGTGTTTTAATTGGAAAGCATGCCCCGCATTTACAAGAGTTAGCCGATCTAAAAGCTCCGTCTGCCAAAGAAGAAGGAATCAGCTGGGCGTTACGAAAATTGAATTTGATTGAAGAATGACGACTTCCTAGACTTAGGAAGTTTTTCTATGCCTTTTTCTAAAATCAAATTCATATAATTTGATTAGGAGGAATTATCATGCATAAATTAGGTATTTCAATTTACCCGGAACATTCAACATGGGAAAAAGATGTGGCGTATATGGAAAAAGCTTCCCGTTTAGGTTTTAGCCGTATCTTTACCTGTTTATTGTCTGTTACCAAACCCAAAGAAGAAATCATTGAAGAATTTAGCCGTTTTGTACACAAAGCACATGAATTGGGCTTTGAAGTCGCAGCGGACACCGCTCCTTTTGTATTTGAGCACTTAGGAGCAACACCGGAGGATTTAAGTATCTTTCATGAAATAGGATTGGATATCATTCGTTTAGATTGTCATTTTGATGATCGTTTAGATGTATTGATTACCCGCAATCCCTATGGCATCAAAATTGAATTTAACGGAAGCAGCGATGCCAACGTGGCTTCTTTGATCAAACATGGAGCCGATCCCAACAATGTGATCATCTGTCACAATTTTTATCCGGAACCTTATAGCGGACTAAGCTATGATGTGTTTGCGAATTTCAATGCGAACTGGAATCAATTAGGCTTGCATACAGCTGCTTTTGTGTCCAGTCATGCCAAGGATACATATGGCCCATGGCATGTATTTGCGGGACTTCCGACACTGGAAATGCATCGTAACCTGCCAATTTCGGTACAGGTGCGTCATTTGTTAGCCACAGAAATGATCGATGATATCCTGATCGGAAATGCGATTGCCGATGAAAGTGAATTAGAAGAGATGGCTGCTGTCGACCTGACAAAAACGACAGTGACCATTGATCTTGTCGATGATCTAAGCAATACGGAAAAGGAAATTATTTTTGATTTTGCCCATACCGGACGAACAGATGCTTCGGAATATTATATCCGTTCTTCCTGGCCACGTGTTAAATACAAAGGGTGTTCAATTCCGCCACGTGCCTATGAAAATGATTGTTTCCAAAGAGGCGATGTCGTACTGGTTAACGACAATCTGGAACACTATCGTGGAGAATTGGAAGTAATTTTAAAACCGATTCCAAATGATGGACAAAGAACATTTGTAGGTCATATTCCGAAAGAAGAAATGATCATTTTAGACGAAATGGAAAAACATCCGGATCATGTCTTTGGATTTATTCCGGGAAAATAAATTATTCATTGAGCTTTTGGCAGGGGCCAAAAGCTTTTTTTTCATAAGAAAAAGGGGGTCTAACAGTTAAAAGTTAGATCTAAAAAAGGACTGGAATTCCTTAAATGGAAACTCCAGTCCTTTTTGTCTGTAGTATAATTTAGTTATGCTACAAAACCAATTTAACCAAACAAATT
>NZ_JAXKBY010000101.1:0-2689 GCF_036552745.1 Faecalicoccus sp. | reverse complement strand
GACATTTTCAATGTAGACCGCTTTGCGTTTTCGCTCCAATAAAGAACGCACATGCATACCTAAGCCATTTCGTAGATCTTGATCTTCCTGAAAATCGATACCGAATTCATCATGGATTGATTCCAACATTCGATCAATCAGTTCACTGACTCTATACCAGTGTCCATGCAGTTCCACTTCATCACGTGTATAGTCTTTAGAACGTCTACCCATCAATAAAAGGGCAAGCATGCAAACTTCTTCTTCGATATATTCAATGCGAATAGTTTTGGTCAACTGACAGAAAAAATCATGAAAGATCTGATACTCCAAACTATTTTTTACCTGCTGGTTGATATCTTGATTCACATAATTATGATGGATCATACGTTCGATCGACACCCCGACATGCATCAACAACATCGGAAAAGCAGTATCTCGAACACGATAATCATAGCTGCTTAAAACCTCTTCCAAGACTTGTTTGATATACATCAGATCAAAATCGCTGAATAACGAAGCTAAACCATTCAAATTTAAGAAATTACCACGGGTTTCCTGTTCTAACAGATCTTTATAGAGTTTTCTTTTACTTTCTTCATTTCCATGTAAGCGAATATAGTTTTTAGAACGTACGATCTTTAACCCTTCATAAGGCTCTAACTGTTTTCTGATTTTCTTTAGATCATTGTCGATCGTATAACCGCTGATATACACCTGATCCTGTAAATCCAGAAGATTGATCTCTTTCTTTTTCAATAGCTCCTGAATCATAAACGTACAGCGTTCCTGCGGTGTCTGAGGAATCAAAGGGGTTACTTCGATAGGAAGACTGGCCATGACTTCCGAATTGATTCGATACCCGTTTTTTACACTGGACTCGATCAGGCTTTTTCCGTAATGACGGTTGATCGAATCCATATCGCTGCGAATCGTACGATCCGATACGTCCATCAAGCGGGATAATTCTTTTCCGGTGATCCAGCTTTTTGAATCATCGAGTAATTTTATGATTCGTTCCTGTCTTTTGTTCAATGAAAACTCCCTCCTCGATTTTATTGTATCGTGTAAACGATTCTGTTTGAGTTCTGATTATTTTCTAGCATTAGGAAATATTTGTTTCCTTCCTTTGTCTAGGAAAAAGAATTACACTCGCTTCCTCTCTCATTTTTCTATAATGCAAGAGTCTTAAGGAGATACGCTATGGCTGATACAATTAAAAATATGCAAAAAAGCACAAAACTGCGATTCATTTTTTCCGTCATTCTGACAATCGCAAGTGCTATTGGACAAGTGTATGTCATTCAAGTCTTTATGAATCCATGTAACCTGCTTTCCAGCGGTTTTACCGGTGTGGCAATCCTTATCAATAAGATTTCCGCCTTATTTGGATTTGATTTTTCCACTTCTTTAGGGATTCTTCTATTGAATATTCCGGCGGCTTTATTATGTTATAAAAGCGTATCCAAACGCTTTACATTTCTGAGTTTCCTACAATTCGGCTTAGTTTCTTTAGGCCTTCAACTCTTTGAATTTGCTCCGTTTTTTGATGATAAGATCTTAAATATTCTTTTTGGAGGCTTTTTATACGGCATTTCCATCGTTTTGGCTCTAAAAGCCGATGGTTCGACCGGAGGAACCGATTTTATTGCCTTATATGTATCCAACAAGATCCATAAAAGCTTATGGGATTATGTTTTTATCTTTAATGCGATCATCATCATTATCTTCGGATTGTTCTTCGGGTGGGAGCCGGCCGGTTATTCTATCGTCTTCCAGTTTATATCAACTCGTACCATTTCCGGATTCTATCATAGATATGCACAGGTAACCCTTGAAGTAACAACCGATGATCCGGAAACTGTCAGTGATATATTCATAGAAAATTTCCGTCACGGAATGACTATTATACCAGGATATGGTGCTTATAGTAAAAAGAAATATTACATATGTAAAACGATCGTTAGTTCATACGAAGAAAGAGATGCCATCGACTGTATACGAAGTGTAAAACCAAATGTGATTATCAATTCGTATAAGACTAATCATTTCTATGGTTCCTTTTACCAAAAACCAATTGAATGATCCTACGTTCAAACCGTTAAAGATATATAGAAACAGGAGAAAAGACAATGAAAAAATATCAGGCCGTCCTCTATGATATTGATGGTACTTTACTGGATACGATCAAGATGAATATGATTCCCTTACAAAAGATCATTCAGGAAGAACTTCATGAAAACCGGCCCTATGAAAAGGTGTTGAAATTCGCATCGTATCTCGATAAAAAAGTCATGGAAGAGCTTTCGATCAAAAATCCAAAAAAAACTATGCCCGCTGGTTTCAATACGTCAATGCGTTTGAAGAAGGGGCTTTACCTTATCCTCCTCATGTAGAAGAAGTGCTCAAGATCTTTCACGATAAACAAGTCCGTCAGGCCGTTGTCAGTTCCAAGCTAAAGAAACAGTATAGACTCGACTTTGTATCTAAAGGATTGGACCAGTATATGGAAACTGCCGTATTAGGTGAAGATACTGATCGTCCAAAACCAGATCCGGCACCGATCGATCTCTTACAACTATTTGATGAATAATTCGGGGGTCTAACAGTTGAGTAGTTTTTGAACTACTTTGGACTATTAGTCCCTTTTTATATGTGTATGAACCCCTAAATAATAAAAATCCCCAGTTCATCTCTTGATGTGCTGGTT
>NZ_JAXKBY010000100.1:0-3157 GCF_036552745.1 Faecalicoccus sp. | reverse complement strand
TGTGTTTACACTCTATCAAAACTAAAAAACATCATTTTTAATTCTCTACATCAACTTTTTAGTTGAATTTAGCGAAAATTTTTAAAAGGATTTCCTTCTTTCAATCGTATTAAGGGTGAAAAGGAGGAAATGAGGATGAAAGAATTAACACTTTTGATTGGTACTTGTATTAGCTGTTGTATGAGTGCCGGATTTACCAACACCAATTTACAACCTATCTTTGAAAATGATATGGTAAGAATGAATGTACAATTAAATACTTTGGATGGCAATCAAGATGGTATTTGTGATTATCAAGATGGACATTATTTCTGTTTGGATAAAGATCACAAGAATTGTATTTTTTATGAAGATGATGATCAAAACGGTATTTGCGATCATTGTCAGAGAAAAGAGAGTTCAGCCAATGTGAGTCGTGCACAAAAACATGTAAAACATAGAACGTATTCAAATTTACGATAGGAGCGATACAATGCGTAGCGAGCGGGAAGTGAATCAGGCTATCGATAAATATGTGAATCTGATCACACGAATTTGTTTTCTGTATTTGAAAAATGAAGCGGATACACAAGATGTCTTGCAGAGTGTCTTTTTGAAGTATTTAAAACACGATAAACCTTTTGAAAGTGAAGAGCATGAAAAGGCATGGTTTATCCGTGTCAGCATTAATGCCTGTAAAGATATTCTGAAGAATTTTTTCCACTCGCATATCGTATCTTTAGATAAAGTTGAACAGTTTTTTTTAACAGAACCACCTCAGCATCCGGAAGTATTGGAAGCCGTTTTGTCCCTTCCGCAAAAGTATCGCTCTGTGATTTATTTATATTATATATGAAGGATATAAAGAAACAGAAATTGCCAGGATCTTCAAGAAAAAAGTCAATACGATCTATACGTGGATGTTTCAGGCAAAACGATTATTAAAAAAGCAGTTGGGAGGTGAATGGGATTCGTCTTGAAATCCAAGAAGATTTTGATAAGATTCAGTGTACAAATCAAATCAAAGAAGAAACAAAGCAGTTTATTGATGATCAAATGCATCACAAGAAAAGATGGGGTTTAAAGTTAGCACTTTCCTTTGCGGTAACTTTACTTGTTTGTGGCTTTAGCTACTGGTTTTACTTTATTCCGGTTGTGGCTATTACATTAGATGGAGAAACATCTATCGAATTACAGATCAATCGTTTAGATCGAGTAATTGATGTGACGAGGTATGACAAACTGGGAAAAGAATGGTGCAAACAGGAGAATCCATGGCATCAGTATTATGAAGACATCCTGCAGGGTTTGAATGATAACGAAGAATGGATGATCACTGTATATAGCAAGGATGAAGCTGTCTGTCAAAAAATTTATGAACAAACTAAAAACTGTACACAGGAAAATAAACAAATTCATTGTCGCATCGGTCGGCATACAAGACAAAGTAATGATACGACACAAACACAAAACCATCATAAAAAGGGTCATCACAAATGACCCCCATTTTAGTTTAGATTTACCTTATCTTTATAATTATCTGTTATATACACATCATATTGACTTGTGGAAAGATCCGGTTCGATGGATGTGCTACCTTTTGAATCGATCCAGACGACACCAACATCTGGATAATTTTCTTGAATGAATTGTTGACCATCCTCTAAGGACATACAGAATAAGGCGGTACTGAGTGCATCGGCTAAGGTTGAATCCTTACAAAAAATCGTCACACTGCGATGATACCTAGGCGGATAGCCGGTCTTTGGATCAATGATGTGTGCATATTGTACGCCATCAACTTCATAATTTCTTTGATAGTCGCCACTTGTCACTATGGCTAAAGGATCTGAGGATTCCAATCGAAGCAGAGAAGTCTGTTTATCCGGATCTTGAATGCCGATCTTCCATGCCTCATTTGACTTATGGCCAATGAGTACCACGTTTCCTCCGGCATTGATAAAACCGGTATGCAATCCTTCTTCTTTCAGCTTTTTTGCTGTTTGTTCTGTCGCATATCCTTTGGCGATACCGCCTAAATCGATTTGAAATTGCAAATCGGTAAAGCGAATCGTATTGCCTTCTATTTGTATCTTATCACTTCCGGAATGAGTTCTTGCCTCTTGAATTTCTTCATTGCCGGGAAGACGACCGCTTTCCTGCTGTGCATTTTTTTCTAAACCTTCTTCCCGGTATGTGTGCCAAATATCTAATAGTTTTCCCTGTGTTATATCAAAAGCTGTATCTTTTTCATTAAAGGATAAAGAATACGTAATCAAATCGACTAATTCAGTATCTACCTTTACCGGATTTTTATAAGCTTCATGATTCAGGGTATATACATTGTTGATACCATCATAGGCGTGATACTGATCAAAAAGCTGATTATAGTGTGTAAAGCTTTCTTTTACGATGGCGACATATGAATCAAATTCTTCTTTAGTACAATCAGCTTCAAAGGTGATCGATGTATCAAAACCAACATCAGTCAATACAATAGAATGTGTATCAGGAAGATTACTTGTTTTATGTTGAATGAAGTAAACGATACTGCAAATCAATACAAAGAAACAGCACGAAATCAAAATCCAGGTTTTAAATGTATTACTCTTTTTTTCCATAATTTGTATTATAGTCAATCTCTATAAAAAAGTCTAACGAGGACTAGCGAAGAATGTTTCTGTCAAGAGACTAGTTTATTGCTATAACATAGTAAAACCATCGATATAAGGCTATTTTTTTTGAATAAGATTAGTCTATAATTAAAGTAGGTGTTAAGCTGAGAAGCTTTTTATAGATGATCAAATGATTGCATATGGTAAAGACTATTTTTATTTGATCTTGATTTTTTGGGACTAATTTTGTCAATGGTTGTATGTTTAATTGAAAATGGATAATAAGAGTGGAACCACGAACTAATTTAATGATTTTTTAAGATGTTATTGAAGATTTTCAAAGAAAGGAGATGGACTGGTGAAACAATTACATTCTTTTAAGATTTTGGTCTCGTTTTTCTTTTATACTTGTGCCTGTATTTTAATGGGGGTTTACTTTCCATGATTCCAATTGAATATCAATGGATTCAAGCCATGAATATTATGCGGGCATGGTGTGTGGTTCCGGCTCTTGTTTATTCGTTATTTTCATTGGCTATTGATCTGATCGTAAAGAATAAACG
>NZ_JAXKBY010000099.1:0-6432 GCF_036552745.1 Faecalicoccus sp. | reverse complement strand
TTGTATTTGGTGTCATTCTGTATGTTTTTCAAAAGGATCGCTGGCAGACTTCCATCTTTCTTCCTGCCGGCATCGTGTGCCTGACTTTCGTTTTAAGTGTAGTTTTTCCCTGGATTCGTTCCGTTCGTTTTTTAAGACAACAGGAAAGGATAAGCCAGAGAAAATTTGATGAACGAAAGGACATGGATAAACCGGAGGATCAAAGAGAATGGTTACTTTGTTTCTTTAAGCCGGGAATACTGATCTTTAACCGCAATGCCATTGATTCCTTAATTGGCTTTACTACATCAAAAGTTTCTATGACACATGATGGCAGTACCAGAATTCATCTGGAATATTTAGACAGAAATCAGAAAAAACAGGTCGTAGATTTTCGACACTCCAAAGAGAATCAAGCAAAATTTGAAGCATGGTTTTATAAGAGATAATCATAGAAATAGTGATTGTTGGGGATTTCCAAAATCACTATTTTTTTTAAAGCATTAAACTTTACATTTGTATTACTATCCATCATAAAATGTGGACAAATGTAAAATAGAGCAAGAATAGAACAAATAGTCAGGCATTTTATAGTTATTAGGAAGATAAAAAAACAAAGATTTAAAATTGTAGAATAGTTTATTCTACATAATAACTTTATAAAAAGTGATATTAGAATTCTGATGCGAGCATCAGTTTTCTTTTCTAAAATTTTTAGCACTGAACTCTTTACAGTGCTAAAAATTATGCTATAATACACTTAGCACAGATAGATAGAGAGTGCTAAAAGGAGGGTTGCTCTATGGTAAACTTTGAACAAATGTCAGAACGTCTGCAGAAGATTTTAATGGAATCGGTAAACCTGGCAAAATCATATCAACATGCCAGTGTCGATACGATTGATGTATTGGAAGCCATCTTTAAAGATGATGTGTTGGATGGCTTATATGATCGATTGCAGGTGGATAAAAATAAAGCATTACAAATTATTGCGCAGGAAAACAGTCGGATTGCGAAATCCACAACCGCTAATTTAAACTTCTCCAATGAAGTACAACAGTCGATGGAAAAGGCCAGTCAATGGGCTGCACAACATGATGAAACGTATTTAAGTGTCGCCAGTCTTTGGATTGCCCTGATGTTTAATCGTTCCTATGTTTCAAAACAATTAGTCAAAGCATTTGGCTTAAAGGAAGAACAAGTTAAGGAAGCAGAATTGGAAAGAAGAAACGGCAAGAAATTTGATACACCGAATTCGGAAGAAAATGTAGAAGCTTTAAAGAAATATGGTCGAGATCTGGTACAGGATGTCAAGGATGGAAAGATTGATCCAATCATTGGACGTGATGATGAAATTCGTCGTGTGATGCAGATCTTATCACGTAAAACAAAGAACAATCCGGTTTTGATTGGTGAACCAGGTGTTGGTAAGACCGCTGTTGTAGAGGGGATTGCCTGGCGTATCATGAAAAAAGATGTGCCGGAATCGTTAAAAGAAAAACGATTGATCGAGCTGGATATGGGATCGCTGATTGCCGGTGCCAAATATCGTGGTGAATTTGAAGAGCGTTTAAAGGCTATTTTGGAAGAGGTCAAAAAATCAAACGGACAGATCATCCTATTTATTGATGAGATTCATAATTTGGTTGGTGCCGGTAAGACGGAAGGCAGCATGGATGCCGCCAACTTATTGAAACCTATGCTGGCGCGTGGAGAGTTACATTGTATCGGTGCGACTACGTTTAATGAGTATCGTAAATACATTGAAAAAGATGCAGCTTTGGAAAGACGTTTTCAAAGGGTCAATGTACAGGAACCAAGCGTTGAAGATACCATCAGTATCTTGCGTGGTTTAAAGGATCGCTTTGAATCGTATCATGGTGTTCGAATCCTGGATGAAAGCTTGATTGCGGCTGCAACATTATCCGATCGTTATATTACGGATCGTTTCCTGCCGGATAAAGCTATTGATTTAGTGGATGAAGCTTGTGCAACCTTAAAAGTGGAGATGGAAAGCATGCCGCAGGAATTGGATGAGCTGCAGCGGGAGATCTTACAGTTGCAGATCGAAAAGACATCATTAGCCAAAGAAGAAGATAAAAAGGCGATCGAACGTCGTCAGGAAATTGAAGAAAAGTTAGGTAAGCTGCAAAGCAAACGAGATGAAATGTACACACGCTGGGAAGACGAAAAAGCGGTATTGGCTCATGCCAAAGAAGACAAACAAGCGTTAGAGAAAGCTCGATTAGATTTAGAGCAGGCACAAAATGACGCTCGTTATGAAGAAGCAGCTCGTCTGCAGTATTCTGTAATTCCGGAACTGGAAGCACGTATCAAAAAACAACAGGCTTTGCAAAAAGAGGATGCTTTGATTCAGGAAACTGTGGATGAAGAAATGATTGCCAAAGTTGTTTCTAAATGGACAGGTGTCGAAGTAACTCGTTTGGTCGAAAGTGAACGAGAAAAATTGTTGCACTTAAAAGATAACCTTGAAAAACGTGTCGTAGGTCAGGATCAGGCTTTGGAGCTTGTAACGGATGCAATCTTACGTAGTAAAGCGCAGATTCAGGATGAAAACAGACCCATCGGTTCCTTTATGTTCTTGGGACCAACCGGTGTTGGTAAAACGGAAGTTGCCAAAGCTTTGGCTCAACAGCTTTTTGATGATGAAAGACACATCGTTCGTATCGATATGTCTGAATACATGGAAAAGCACAGTGTGGCTCGTTTGATCGGTGCTCCTCCGGGATATGTTGGTTATGATGAGGGTGGCCAGCTGACCGAAGCGGTACGAAGAAATCCATACAGTATTGTCTTGTTTGATGAGATTGAAAAAGCCCATCCAGATGTCTTTAATGTCTTATTACAGATCCTGGATGATGGACGAATTACGGATTCCAAAGGTGTGACCGTAGATTTCATTAATACGATCATCATCCTCACCAGCAACTTAGGTTCACAATATGCCTTTGAGGCAAATAATCATGATAAATATATGGAAGAAGTTAAACGTCACTTTAAACCGGAGTTTATCAACCGTATTGATGAGATCATTGTCTTCAATGCCTTAGATGACAGTGCCTTTATCAAGATTGCCCATAAATTTATGGATCAGCTAAAAGAGCGTTTGGAAAAGAGAGATATTCATCTTTATGTCAAAGATGCGGTTTATGCCCAGATTGCCAAGATGGGTGTCGATCCTGTTTATGGAGCAAGACCTATGAAACGATATATCCAACGTCAGATTGAAACCAACATTGCGAAAAAGATCATTGAAGTCGGTGCTTTTAAAGAATCGGATTTAACGGTTGACTATGTGGATGGTGCTTACACATTTGACATTCAGGAAAGACAAACAGTCTAAAAAGAACAGTCAGGAAATCTGACTGTTTTTTTGTAAAGAGAGATTCTCTATAGTGATACCGTCTATACTATTGCATAAAAATAATGTAGTATAAAGATAGAAGGAAAGATTTTTTAGGGTAAATCATATGAAAAAATTGAGTATTTGTGCATTGTTTTTGTT
This sequence comes from Faecalicoccus sp., assembly GCF_036552745.1. Classification (NCBI taxonomy): domain Bacteria; kingdom Bacillati; phylum Bacillota; class Erysipelotrichia; order Erysipelotrichales; family Erysipelotrichaceae; genus Faecalicoccus; species Faecalicoccus sp. The sequence goes on along the minus strand of NZ_JAXKBY010000099.1, from coordinate 2,927 downwards.
GGCGTGTTTAGGTTGTCAGAATAAGGAAGTCAGTATGGTACGTATGGATGTAAATGCTGTTGATGTATCTATGTTTGATGATACCGGATTCTATATGATCCATTCATCCAAAGGACAAATGATTGTCATGAATCACATGCATGTTGATCCAAAAACTGTGAAGGCTGAGCAGAACGGAAATACGATCACTATTCATTTTCAAGAACAAGATTCCGTACAGGAAGATGTATTGATTTTCAGCCTGGATACTTCCACCTTGGAGGATCCAACGATTCGCATCATGGATGAAAAGGGAAGAGAATACGTATTTGAAACGGTATTTGTCGGCATGTAGAAAGAAATTTGGAGTATAATAAGTACAGGAGCGTGACAATATGGATTTAAAAGAGAGAATCGAACAGGCAAAGAACATTGTGTTTTTTGGTGGTGCCGGTGTCAGCACAGAGAGTGGTATTCCTGATTTTCGAAGTGATAATGGCTTATATAAAAAGAAATATCGATACTCGGCAGAACGTATGGTTTCGCACAGCTTCTTTATGCAGAATCCTAAGGAGTTTTATGAGTTTTACTTTAATCAGATGATCTATCCGGATGCCAAACCGAACAAGGCACATTTGGCACTGGCGCATCTTGAAAAAATAGGAAAGTGCAAGGCTGTCATTACGCAAAATATCGATGGCTTACATCAAATGGCTGGATCGAAACGTGTTTTTGAGCTGCATGGAAGTGTTCATAAGAATACATGTATGCATTGTCATGCGCATTATGATCTGCATCAAACTATCGAAGCACGGGATGAAAATGGCATTCCGCGCTGTCCAAAGTGTGGCGGCATCATTAAACCCGATGTTGTCTTATATGAAGAAGGTTTGGATCAAAATGTATTGTATGGTGCCATTCAGGCCATTGAGCAGGCAGATATGTTGATTGTGGGAGGAACAAGTCTTGTGGTCTATCCGGCCGCTGGTTTACTGGATTATTTTCATGGGAAGGATCTTGTATTGATCAATAAGTCCAGCACCGATAGAGATGGTATGGCTGATCTTGTGATTCATGATGCCATAGGAGAAGTTCTTTCAAAGGCTGTTTTCTAAAGATTGAAAAGATTATGAATTTGGATACACGTTTACTTCAGGGACCGGTCACACGGTCCTTGATTCTGTTTGCACTTCCCATGATCTTAGGCAATATGCTTCAGCAGCTTTACAATGTGGCAGATACTTTGATTGTCGGTAAATGCATTGGTGCAGATGCTTTGGCAGCTGTAGGCTCTGCTTTTACTCTAATGACATTTTTGAATTCCATCATTCTTGGTTTATGTATGGGAAGCGGCGTATTATTTTCGATGTTGTATGGTGCTAAAGACTTTGATCGTATGAAAATTGCCTTTTTTCTTTCCTTTGCGGGCATTGGTATTTTAAGCCTGCTTTTGGAAACAGTCTGTCTTGCAGGGATGGATCCCATTTTACGATTTATGAATATTCCACCGGAAATTTATGCTTATACGAAAGCATATTTGTTTTATATCTTCTTAGGTATTTTCTTTACGTTTTTATATAACTATTTTGCCTCGGTACTTCGTGCCTTATCAGATTCGAAAACACCTTTGTATTTTTTAGGGGTTGCCGCTGTGACAAATATTATATTAGATTTATATTTTATCTTAGGCTTGCACATGTCTGTGAATGGCGCTGCCATTGCGACACTTATATCACAGGCTTTTAGTGGATTGGGAATGTTGATTTATGTCTTTATCAGACAAAGAAGGATTTTGCCCTCTAGAAAACATATGCATTATGATGAAGACATCTGTCGGCGAATTACCAGTTATTCTTTATTGACATGTATTCAACAAAGTGTCATGAACTTTGGTATTCTGTTGATACAGGGGCTAGTCAACACTTTTGGCGTTGTAACGATGTCCGCTTTTGCGGCAGCCGTAAAGATCGATTCCTTTGCCTATATGCCGGTGCAGGATTTTGGGAATGCGTTTTCAACTTATATTGCCCAAAACAAAGGAGCCGGTCTGGTCGATCGAATGCAAAAAGGACTGCGCAGTGCGATTGGTATCGCATTTTTATTCTGTGTTTTCATTTCAGTTCTGGTATTTGTCTTTGCGCCACAATTGATGAGTTTATTTATTGATCCTCAACAAACCCAGATCATTAGCGAGGGTGTCACATATCTGCATGTAGAAGGGGCTTGTTACGTGGGAATCGGTTGTTTGTTTTTGTTGTATGGATACTACAGAGGTATCGGCAAGGCCGGCATATCTGTTGTTTTGACCGTAATCTCTTTAGGAACCCGTGTTGTTTTATCCTATATGCTTGCTTCAAGGTTTGGAACACTGGCCATTTGGTGGTCGATCCCGATTGGATGGTTTTTGGCAGATGCGGTTGGTCTGGCTTATGGAAAGTGGAAAGAGAAAGCGTTTTAGTGGGTATAGTGCCCCACTTTCCTGGAAAAAAGCTTGGGATTTAACACTTTCTTAACGGAAATCCATTGAACTTAGAAACATAGCAGATTAGTCCGTTTTGACCTAAACTGTCTGTTTTCTTTTCAAGTAATATATAATTATTATGAAATAGAGTTAGAGGATTCACTATGAAGCTGAAGAGGATAAGAGATTTAAGAGAAGACAACGATCTGACGCAAGCCGAAATTGCTAAGTATCTTAACGTCACGCAAAGAACCTACTCTAGGTACGAAAATGATGACCGCGCGATTCCCCTGGAACAGCTTGTAAAACTGGCAGATTACTACAATACCAGTGTTGACTATCTTTTAAATCGAACGGACAAAAAAGAGCCATATTAAAAAAAGGGGGTCTAACAGTTGAGTAGTTTTTGAACTACTTTGGACTATTAGTCCCTTTTTATATGTGTATGAACCCCTAAATAATAAAAATCCCCAGTTCATCTCTTGAT
>NZ_JAXKBY010000098.1:0-3194 GCF_036552745.1 Faecalicoccus sp. | reverse complement strand
GGTAACCAATCCACGAATAACAGAGTGGCCAATCACCGATAATTCTGACAAGAAGTTTCCTGTCTAATATCCTTGATTTTAAAAAAAGTGACGATAATCAAAGAAGTGAATATTTCCACTTGACAATCGTCATTTCATAATAGAAAGGTTTGTTAGGAACAAAGAAGGGTTCACATATTGTTAAGTGACTTAATGAATGGTATAATATTCGATATTTCAAGGAGGTTTTCATATGCTTGAAGTTAGACATCTTGTCAAAGATTATGATACAGGAAGTAATATCGTACATGCCTTAAAAGATATTTCTCTGACATTTCGCGATAGTGAATTTGTTTCGATTTTAGGACAAAGCGGATGCGGAAAAACAACATTTTTAAATATTATCGGTGGTTTGGATCAATATACCAGCGGGGATTTGATCATTAACGGTCGTTCAACCAAAAACTATACGGATAAAGATTGGGATACCTATCGTAATCACCGTGTTGGTTTCGTGTTCCAAAGCTACAATTTGATCATGCATCAAACGGTCCTCAGTAATGTCGAGCTGGCATTGACGTTGAGCGGTGTCGATAAGCAGGAACGAAGACAAAGAGCCATCGAGGTCTTAAAACAAGTCGGTTTGGAAGATCAGTTGGATAAAAAACCGACACAGATGTCCGGTGGACAAATGCAGCGTGTAGCTATTGCCAGAGCCTTGGTCAACAACCCGGAAATCTTGTTGGCGGATGAGCCGACCGGTGCCCTGGATTCCAAGACTAGTGTGCAGATCATGGATTTGTTAAAGGAGATTGCCAAGGATCGACTGGTCATCATGGTGACACATAATCCAGAGTTGGCCAAGACGTATTCAACGCGTATCATTTCTTTATTTGATGGTGTGGTGCAAAATGATACTAATCCTATCGCACCGGAAGAAATTACTCCAACGACGGATTCTTTAAAAAAGCCAAGTATGTCTTTTAAAACAGCTTTATCACTGAGCTTAAATAACTTGATGACAAAAAAAGGTCGTACTTTGTTGACAAGCTTTGCCGGAAGTATTGGTATCATTGGTATCGCTTTGATCCTTTCTTTATCCAATGGGGTGCAGGCTTACATCAATCAGGTTGAAAATGATACGATGGCCAGCTATCCAATTGAGATTCAAGATAACACCATGGATATGTCAACGATGATGGAAACCATGATGAATATGTCATCGGATGAGAAAGAAAAAAAGGAAAATAAGGATGAGGTCACATCCATGCCCTACATCAATGATATTTTGAATTCGATCTCAAAGTCTTCCAAGAACAATCTTTCTGCTTTTAAATCGTATTTGGAAAGTAAAGAGGGAGATCAACTCATGGATCATACCAAAGCTGTGGAATACGATTATGGCTTAAGTATGCATGTTTATAATGATTTAGGGGATCAAGGTCTGGTGCAGGTCAGTCCCAATGGTTTGCTGGATCGTCTTGGTTTCTCGGATTTGATGAATCTGCAAAATCAATTTATGTCTTCTTCTGCATCGATGATGTCTAATGAAGTATGGCTTTCTTTACCGGATACCAAAGAACTTCGCGACGATGAATTTGAACTGGTCGAAGGAAAATGGCCGGATGCCTATAATGAGGTCGTGATCGAAGTCAATGATCAAAACGAGATTTCCGATTATGTACTCTATTCTCTGGGTTTGATGGATCAGGATGAGCTGGTCGAGAATTATAATCAGCTTTTAGCCGGTAATGTAGATCAAATTCAAACGAGTGAAGATGCCACTTACACATACGATGAATTATTAAATACAACGTTTAAGCTGGTCAATAACAGTGATTTGTATCATAAAGTCAATGGTGTATGGATCGATGGTTCACAGGATGAAGCCTATGTCGATCAGATCGTGGATCAAGCCACCGATGTTAAAATCGTAGGGATCATCAAACCAGCCGATTCTACCGTATCAAAGACAACGATGGGCGGTGTGTATTATTCTTCACAAATGCGTGATTACATGATCGAACAGTGTTCAAATTCTCAGATCGTACAGGAACAAATCAATCATCCGGATACCAATGTATTAACCGGAACGGCATTTTCAGATGGGAAGAAATGTCGATTTCGAAATTAACACCGGAGCAGCAAATGGCCATGGCTTCTATGTCACAGGAAGAATTGATGTCTTATATGAGCACATACAATGAAAATCTCAATGCGACCTATGACAGCAATCTACAAAAGCTGGGATATATCGATCTGGACAATCCGACAAAAATCAATATCTATGCTTCCAGCTTTGAAGATAAAGAAGAAATAAGCAATTTGATCAACGCGTATAACGAAAAGGAAAAAGCAGCTGATCGTTTAGCTAATGTGATCACATACAATGATTTTATTGGCATGATGTTGTCCAGCGTAACCAGTGTGATCAATATGATCTCTTATGTTCTGATTGGATTTGTATCCGTATCGTTGATCGTATCCAGTATCATGATTGGTATCATTACGTATATTTCTGTATTGGAGAGAACCAAAGAAATCGGAATTTTACGAGCTATCGGTGCTTCCAAAAAGGATGTATCGCATGTCTTTAATGCCGAAACCTTTATCATTGGTCTGGCCAGTGGATGCATGGGTATCTTGATTACAATCTTGTTGAATATTCCCATCAGCATGATCGTAGAGAATTTAACAGGAGTTTCTCATATTGCCAGCCTTCCATGGCAGGGTGGACTGATCTTGATCTTAATCAGTTTATTGTTGACAGTTATAGCCGGTCTAATTCCAAGTCGCTTTGCCTCGAAAAAAGATCCGGTGGAAGCCTTGCGAAGTGAATAGTCTATAAGAGTTAAGTAACCTGCTTAGCTCTTTTTATTTGCAATCTTCATTATAAAAGTAATTAGAGATTGTAATCTAGGATAGAGATATGATAAAGAGCAGGGAAATCTGTTGTCATATAGAAGATTTGATGTGGATATAATAAAAATTTGAATTAACTGATATTTATAAATGTTTTCATTTTGTTTAAAGCGTTTCTCTGAAAAGAGACTAAATAAATTATATTTAAAAAGATAACGCTTAACCTCCAATTTGTTGACATAGCCTTTTAAGTAATCGCAAATTTAAAAAGATCTTCTTTTCGTATTTGACGAATAAAAAAGTAACTAACTTGTCCTCTCAATCTTTTCATAATCAGTAACAGGAATTCTTGT
>NZ_JAXKBY010000097.1:0-4245 GCF_036552745.1 Faecalicoccus sp. | reverse complement strand
GTCAAGCTTTTTTAGATTTTTTTTCACAAATAAAAGAGCCTCGCCTATTTTAGACAAGACTCATAAGATCATGTTTTGCTTAACTTAATGACATTGGTCTTCATTAATGTCTTTTCGCTTAGTTGCTTTATCAAATGTTTCATTATTAAAATAAATTTTCCTTTTTAAACAAGCATATAAATAAAGTAAAACCTTATAAACTAATACATAGTATTCATCTTTTGCCATTACATTAACCTCCTTGAAATTTTTCAAAATGATGTGTATAATTTAGATGTAGGAAGCGTTTTAGGCCCGTTACATTGGCCTTAGGCGCTTCCTATTTTTTATAACGATATGCTTTTATTTTTCTATTTTCGTCAATTATTAACACATCTACCTTTTTTAATGCTGATCTGTTTATACGGTCATCTAAAATCGACATCACTTGTTCGATATCTAATCCTATTTTTCTAAAATCATATATAAGTCCGCCTGAATTCTCTTTAATTTGTTTCAAACCTTTCCTTACTACTGAATCAGAAACCTTTTGGTTTGGTGTTTTTAAATCCCAAAGCTTGCCTTTCCATTGATAATCTGGATTAGCTTGATTATTTTTTTCTACAAAAAGGTGAATATCTCCACCAAACGTATCATGTAAAAACTTAGCCATATTCACTTCATCTTTTCTCTTATTTGGATTAAAACCATCGTCCATTGTTACATTGCCTTGTCCTGGAGTACTAAGACCATAGTATTCTGCCGTGACATCCTCTGCATATTTTGAAACTTTAGAAGTGGAAAACTCAATCCTTCTTTGAATATCTTCATCTTTGGTTTCCCATTTCTTAGTATGCACATTTTGTATTTGTTTTCCTTCACCAGGATAATATTGTAAATCGCAGCGACAATTATCATGTCTTTTATAAACATCATCCGGAACATCATCTGGATAAGAATATTTTCCTGATAGATTCATGCACCAATCACAGCAATTTCCTCGAACTTTTCTTGTTATTTTTGGATGCAAACCTGATTTGCTGTGAAACTCTGCATTTGCTTTAATCGTATCATCCACCACTTTTTGCGCAAAATGAACCACAGGATTTTTCAACATATATGAAACTTTATCAAATTGGTCACTTGTTAATTTATTGATAATCCCATCTACTTTTTGTTGATCATACTCTGATGGAATTGCTTTTATATTTATTTTTGATGCTTTGTTTAATGCTTCTTGTGTTTTTACAGATACATCAGAAATCAAATCAAAGTTTCTATGCATTGTTGGATCAATAATTCTTTTCGCGATATTGTAATACATCTTTCCATCTGGAAGAATGTCTGAACTAATTTTATTTGAATAGGTTTCTGACAATATTTCTCCAAGCCTTATTGCATACGTGTTTGCATCTTCATAGGTTGCCTTGCCACTAGCAATTACATCCAATATTCTTCTAACTTCTTCATCTTTCTGATATAGATTTTCAAAATCATCCTGGATTTCTTTTAACAATCCAGGAACGATATCATCTACTTGTTGATTCATCTATAATCTCCGATTTCATATTAGATGCTTCAATGCCAGTCAATTCCCTTAGATTATCCTTATTGAAATAACCAGGTATCGCTTGATTGATTTTGATTGCTCCATCTCCAATCAATGATAATGTTGACATATCTGGTTCAAAGATTGGCTCCCAAGATGCTTTTGTCAAATAGAAATTTGTTCTGATATATGGATATTCATCACGTACACAAGCGGCCAAATATCCTACATTTAAAAAGCCTGTTCCAAATGTTCTTTGCGCTTTTCTGGCTGCCAACCTTAGATTGTCGTGACTTGCCTTAATGGCTTCAGCACTTGATGGATTATCAGCCACAAATCCAAGATCATCTAAGGTAAGTCCAGTTTCTCCGGCAAAAAGTGATGCGAACATTCTTAGTTGTTCAATGTATGGAGACATGGATTGTTGCGAAAATTGTCCTAACTTTGGACTTTCTCCATCCTCGTCTTTATCAAATTGTAAGAAGGAAGACATTGTCGCTTTCCATTTATCAAGTTGTTCTGCATCTTGGCTAAGCCCTGTTACATATTTCTGCGGAAAACTATAAAACTCTGCCGAGACTTCCGATCTAAGCAGAGTTCTTAATGCCGATTGAGTGTACGACATGCAAGCACGACTAATTCGTGAATGGCCAAAAGGACGATGTGCATCTGGTTTATAAATAATAGGTACGAGTAATGGATAAGGTGCATCATTTTTTACAATATGCTGTTGTCCGTTTTCAATGAACACAGTATTTTCAAAAGTAAAATAAGCTTCTGATGTAGGGTTTCCTTGATCATTGCGATTTAATACCGCATAACCTTCTTTTAATAATCCTGTAATCGGATCAATGATACCAGTTGCATTACTTCCATCAATGACCTGCAATCTTGGAAATCCATCATCGCCTTTGGAAATATAAATAAAGCAACAACTGCTAATTAAAGCAGATAGAACCGCACTGTCAAAAAAGATATCCCGATTGTTGAGATCAAAAATTTGATTGATGTTAAAATTATCATTTTTAAATTCATGAAACACCAATCGGTCTGACAAAGTATCTACTGATTTAGCGCACCATCCAAGAACGCTTTTCATCCATTTTAATTCATCCGGTATCATCCCTTTAAAATACTTTGTGATGTTTTTCATTTCGTAATACTCGTATCGTGTAAGCACTCTGCGGCGCTTATACGCGAGTTTATTTCTTAAATAATTAATTCCTTTATATTGATTCATTTTGAGCCATATGCTCCTTTCTAGATGCGATTCAGCGAGAAATATTCGTAGTGACGGCGTGAAGCTCGGACAAGCCGATGGTGGGGGAGGTAATACCCCCATAGATCTAACTCTTGCCGTGCCTATATTTTATCCAATCAATTGAATGTGGCAGCACTCTATTCGATAAAATTTCTGTTGATTTCTGTGGTCCCTTACCCCTCACCAGTTTGTCAGACTTCATCCGGTTACATGTCCAATGAGCAAGTTGTAAATTATCCATGTCACTTGGATGCCCACCTTTAGCAATCGGAATAATATGATCAATACACGCTGACAAAGGATGCGGATATTTGTAACTAAAGTCTACAGGCTTACCACATATACCACACACCTCTTGTGTAGCAAATATCTTTTTCTTATTTCGCTCAAATGCTAGGCGGTGGGTACCATCTTGATCAGGCCTATTTCTTCCCACGGTATCACTTCTTTCCAAAAGAAAAAGCCTCAGACTTTTTATCTGAGACTTCTTGATGATATTAATATAACACTAAAAAGTGGTACACTAGGGAACTCTTTTAAAGATTTATAAGAGCTTTCTAAGCTCACTTCTTATATGCTTATACATTCCTCGTTTAGAATATCCATATTCTTCTGCAACATCCCAACTGTTTTTAAAGTGAAAATATAAATCAAACAGAATATTTTGATCACGTAAAGACAAAAGCTCAATGGGTTTGCACTCATTGAGTCTTCGTCTGTAATAGTTTATTTCAGATTCAATTCTATCCTCTTCTGCAAACATAGCTACAGGACTTGTATATCCACCGTGAAAAGTAGGCATGGGCTTACTTGATTTTTCTTGTTCTTTCGTAAGTTCAGGTATGAAATGACTTAATCCTAGCATCTTATGTTCCAACACTTCTAGTTCTTCATTCAGCTCAATAATTCGATGACAGCAATATCTAGCTGATTTCAAATCACTTAGTAATTGATTCACTTTATCTTTGTTCATCTTCTAATACCTTCCTTTTCTTTTCGATTAATTCAAATAAGTCCTGTTTGCTGATTCCATGCTGTACGCAAATCGTACCTAATTCTTTTTCGTGTTCTAGTTGCGCCAGCGCAGTATATTCCTTTTGGATCTGCCTGGCTATTTTATCCTGTCTCTTTTGTCTGTAATTCATCATTCACACTTTCTACTCGTACCCAAGAAGGGCCGGACTATCGAATTATTATTTTTGTACAAACTGTAAGATCGAATGGGTTAAGTTATTTCTAGGAGAAAATCAAAACAAATGCCTGCCTGATAATCCGGTCCTTACTGAGTACGAGAATCAATTTTTACATAGACAATGGCTTACCAATCCCGATTGAACAAAGAATTAGGATTTCAAACAGCCATACACCAAGGAGGATCAGAACGGCTATGATCCATTCATAATCACGGCCGTTCATTTTCTCTTACCTCGTACATTTTCATCAATCATTCCTGTAC
>NZ_JAXKBY010000096.1:0-8263 GCF_036552745.1 Faecalicoccus sp. | reverse complement strand
ACATGATCAAATTCTGCATTAATTATCTTGATACAATTGACATTGAGAATGGATTTTAGTAATTTTTTAAGTGCCATATGGTATTCCTTTCTTGGTTTGGTCGCTTAAGAAAAATACCATATGGTTTTCTTATATTCAAATATTCTTATTTTATACGATGAATAAAAGCGATATTCATTCTTTTGATAAGTATCTACCCACATTTAGTACAGAAGAGCCAAACAATTCTTCTTTATTTTTGGCGTTGCGTAATCCTTCAGTAAATGATTCTTCCATTAGATTAGACGCTAATTTGCCAAGTAGTTCTAAATGTAACGTACCTGATAAAGCTTCTGGTATAGCTAAAGCAATCACAAAATCAACAGGTTTTCCATCCATAGCTTGCCATTCTATACCTCGATTTAGCGTGATAACAACAATAGCTGCTTCATGTATTGCACTTGACTTGCAATGTGGAATCGCAAAGCTATCACCAAAGCCCGTTGTTCCTTCTGATTCTCTTGCTATATACCCTTCATAAACTTTTTCTTTATCATCTATGTATTTGTTAGCCCACAAAACTTCACCAATGAAATGTAACACTTCATCTTTAGTATTTAGTTTTTCCTTAAGATATATATTTTCTATACATAGCATTCTGCCTATTTCCATTTTACCTACCTCAACAATCTAATAAATTCTTGATACGTTTTTACTTTTAATATAGAGAACACTGTACTTTCATCGCTTAAGATTTCATACATCCCCTCAAAAATAGTTTCGAAATCTTTGAATAATTCTTTGCGAATACTCAATAAAATAACCAAACGAACCTTCTCTCTTTCCCATAAAAATGGCTTATCATTGATTAATGTAGCTACTTTACTAATTGGAGGATCCAGTTCTATCGCATGTGGAATTGCTGTTAAATTTCCAATCTCTGTTGATGATATATTTTCTCGTTTATAAAACTTTTCAATATCCTCTCTATTCAGATATTCATTTTTAACCATGTTATCCAAAATAAAACCTAACGCTTCTTGACGTGTACTGAAATTCGTGTTGTTAAAAAATAGCTTTTCATCTGTATACTTCAAGAAATCTAAATAAGTTTTTCTATCTTTTAGAATCTGTTCTTCCACATACTTAATATCTTTAGTCGATAAAATTACAGGAATCCTAAGTACTTGTTTCCCTAAAAGGCCATATTCCTTTGAATCAATATCAACGGTTGAGAACACAACATCAAAACTTTCTCGATCAACATTCTTGAGCTCATTTAATGAAATCACTTGGGTAACTCCTACCCATTGAGAAAAGTGGCTTTTAATCTTTGCCGATAACAATACAGCCGTTCCCAATCCAGATGCGCAAACGATGATTGCCCTTAATTTTTCATTTTCATAAGGCGTCTTCATTCGCTCCAATGCTGCTCCAAAATGTAAAGCTATGTATCCTATTTCATCATCGTTCACTTTGACAGTAAGTTGTTCCTCAATATATTGAGAAGCCACGCTAGCTATCTTATAAGCAAACGAATAATTTTTTTGTATATCAACCAGCAAAGCATTACTCACATTCATTCCAAAACGAATTCGATTTAAGGCACTTTGAAGATGTACCGTTAATGAATTCACTAAAATCGAATCTCGGCAAAAATCTAGATCCAATTTTTCTTTTAGATAAACTAAAGTTTTCTTCACAATATCTTGATAATCTTGATTCATTGATATTTTTTCATCTAGATTCATTATTGACACCTTTTGAGTTAACAAATGAATTGTGATGTAATAAACTTCTTCGTCAGGCAATTCAATTTTCAAAGCATTTTCTATATCGCGTTTAATATCTTTTGCAACATGATTTTCTTTTGTTTCGAACAAAGATTCATCATGCTCAACAACAGATATCAAATTTTTTGAACGTACTCGCTGAATTGAGATAAGAATATGCATTAATAAATTTACATAACCTATATCCGTAATAGTTAATTGATGCCTCTCCAAACAACTTCTTAAAATTTGATCGGCTAGTGTCGTTTCCTCTTCTCCGAAAAAAGGAATAATAGATTTAAAATCAATCAAAAATCCTTCTTTTTCTCTCGATATATAATAATGCAACGCCTTTCGAATATCTTCTTCTTTTTCCTGTATTCGAATTCCTTTAATACCATCTTTGACGATACTCAAATTAAAGGATGAAAGTATTTTCCGTACATCTGCCATATCTTGTTTCAAAGTTGTTAATCCAATGTACAAACTCTCACAAAGAACACCTTGAGTAACAATCTGATGATTATCAAGTTCTTTATGCAATAATTTGAGTATTATGTAATTAACTCTCCCTTCATGACTAGTCGGAATCATAATTGAAGAATTAATCTGATCTGCTATCAAACCATCCTTAAAAGATGAAAACTGTTCAAGATCGTTGATTATTAACCGATACCCTTTTCCTTTGATACCAGATATAGTTGCTCCAAAAGTAATCAAGGTACGATTCAAAATATGAATATCATTACGTAATGTCTTGGATGAGATTTCTAAGAAAGTGGCCAATTCTTTCCCAGATACGTACTCATTTTTGTTTTCAAGAAACTTAATAATTTTAATTTCTCTTTGATTTAGCATGAATATCATTCACCTCATCTGTATAAAGTATAATAATTAAACTTAACTTATCATAGACGCACTATTTCCGTTGATAAAGGAAATCAAACGCTAGATTAATATCCTATCAATAAAAATTGAAAAACGCATCTTAAACACTAGATGTATTTATAACAGCCGTATTTATAACAAAACAAATCCGAAACCTCATTTATTATGTAAATATTTTAAAATGAATAATATTTTTAAATCATTCAAACAGCATTTGAAGTACTCGATTAAGTGCGTGATAACATATAAGGCGTACTTAAAATGTTACGTTAGAAAGGGGTGATGCTATGAATGATACATTAAATGCATCAGAAACCAGGAAAAAATTCTATCAAATTATGGATGAAGTGAATTTTGGATTCAATACAGTACGTATTGTCAAATCAAATGACAATAATGTTGTGATGGTTTCTAAAAAGAATTGGCTGAAATTATGGAATCAGTTAGTATTCTAGATAGTCCTGGTATGACAAGAGATTTAATCAAAAATGCTGAAAATGAAGATTTTTAAAGATATGAAAAGATATGAATCAGATACAGAATCTGTCTATGAAATTTATTTTTCAAAAACAGCATTAGAAGGTCTTAAACAATTAGAAAAATTAAATCTTATAAATCAAGCTAGAGACCTTTTGGAATTGATTCAAAAAGATCCTTTTGCACAGCCACCACAATATAATAAATTGGTTGGTAATTTAGATGGATTCTATTCACGTGGAATCAACATACACCATAGATTGATTTACAAAGTGTATGAAGAAGAAAAAAAGATTAAAGTTCTCCAATTATAAATTCTATTTTTAAGAAACTTAAAATTTCATTAGGTACAAGAACAAGAACCTTACTCCTTTAAAACCTATAGCGGAAAAGTTATTCTTCAGCTTTTCCTTTTTTAATACCACCTATTCTTAAATTCCTACCATCTATCTTTGTTTTATTGTATCTATGGACTTGCCTTATTATAATGACTTCAGAAAGGAAAAGTTCATGAAAGTACAAATTCAAATTGAAAAAGACTGTACAGAAACACAAGTAATCATCATCACAAAAGCTTTGAGTGCATCCATTCAAGAACTGGCATCTCGTATAGAAAAAGAGCCGTTATCTGTATTAACAGGTATACAGGATGAAAAACATGTTCTCATCAAGTCGGAAGAAATCTTTCGTATTTATGCCGATCATGGAAAAGTTTGGATACAAACCAAAAAAGGTCTTTTTCAAATACGAAAAACGCTTTACCAGATAGAAGAGTTGTTAGATGAAAAACAATTTGTTCGTATTTCGCATTCAGAAATTATCTCTTTATCAAAAATTGTGAATTTTGATCTAAGCTTCAACGGTACTATCTGTGTAAACTGTATCGATGGTTCGAAAAGCTATGTATCTCGTCGATATGTGCCAAAAATCAAAAAAATTTTAGGAATGTGAGGATCGTATGAAAAAAGAAATAGTAAAACGTAGTTTGTTGGGAATACCTTTAGGAATCACAATATCCTATTTGTTGTCGATCATAATCTCATATTTAGCAGGAAGTGAAGAATATATCCCCTGTGCTCCGGCTTTTCTGGCATTATTTGAATCTTCACTGCAAGCGGTTTGTGTACAAACTCTATTTTCTGCATTGATGGGTGCTATTTTCAGTGCGGCCAGCTTAATATGGGAAATCGAATCTTGGAGCCTCTTGAAACAAAGCTTTATACACTTTTTATGTACGAGTATCACTATGTTTCCCATCGCATGGTTCATGCACTGGATGTCTCATACCGTGTTCGGTGTTTTAACATATAGTGTTTTATTCTTTATCCTTTATCTTTGTATATGGCTTATTTTATATCAAATCCAAAGAAAAGAAATTCAGCGTATGAACCAACATCTTAAAAAAAAGGAATGAAAAAAGGGCTGAGCAAACTTCTAATCTTTGATCAGAGTTTGTAACAGTCACTTTTATCTTATCGCATGACAACATCAACCAGTTGTTTGACCAAAGTGGCATCCACTTGATCATAATCCGATTCATGAGGTGCATCCATATAGGCGTAAGTCACATATTGTGATACTGTTGTTGGATCTTGTGCATAACTTTTACAGGAAGAATGAATCTGATGCACTTGTGCCTTCTCTAACATTTCTTTGGCATTTTGTACATTCATTCCGCTACCCGGTAAAATTTGAATCTTGTCTCCATATGTTTTTTGGATATGTGCAATACATTCGATACCTTCCATTGCTTTTGCCCTTTGTCCGCTGGTCAAAATACGATCCACACCACAGCGAATCAAGCATTGCATCGCTTCATCAATATCAATCGTTACATCAATAGCACGATGGAAAACCGCTTCTTTTTGATACGACTTGATCAGCTTGACCATATCTTGTGTCTTTTCTTCATCGATCGTTTTATCTTCTTTTAAGAAACCAAATACGATTCCATCAGCACCTTGCTCCAACAACATTTTGGCTTCTTCCATCATGATGGCTGTATCCGTTTTGTCATAACAGAAACCACCGGCACGAGGACGTACCATACACATGATTTTTAGATCCGTCTCTTTTTTCAAGCGTTTTAGTGCAACTACACTCGGTGTTAATCCACCTACACTTAAAGCGCTGTTAAGTTCGATGCGTTTGGCTCCGCCTTTATAGGCGGCAATTCCATCCTGATAACTTCCACAACAAATTTCTACCTGATTCATCTTATTCACCATCGGCTACCCGTAAAATGCTTAACGCATAGATTTTTGCGTTTTTGATCAAATCACTTCGATCCATCCATTCATTCGGGTTATGACCGATTCCTTTCTGTCCGGGAAAGCTAGGTCCAAAAGGTACGATATTAGGCATGACCTTGGCATACGTACCTCCGGTCGTTGTAACCGGTGTCCCGTCCATTCCAGTTACTTTTTCATAGGTTTCTTTCAAAGTTTGGCATAAAAAACAGTCTTTTTCAAAGCGTACCGGATCATAATTGCTGGTGCAAGCTAACTTCAGATGATCAGAAAGCTTTGAGCGAATTTGTTTTAAAATTTCTTCATTGGTGATCACAGCCGGATAGCTTAAAGAAAATTCAAACACTAGTTTTCCTTCTTCATCGACCAGTTTCTTATTTCTTAACTGCATGATACCAAACTCTTCATCTTGAATCGCAAGCCCCAGTTTATTGGCATGATCATCACTGGATAACAGATATTCATTGACAAAGGCATTAAATTCCTTTTGATGATTCATATCGGCTTTGATCTGATAGACACCTCGTCCACGCTCGGCATAGACAACCGGATACTTACAGTCAGGTGTCCAGCCCATGATCGGTGGCTTTTTTACTTTTAAATAGTGTTCTAAATCATGAAATCCTGTTTCTTCATTTGTTCCAAATAAGACCCATACCGGATGTTTGAGCTGAATCTGTAATTCTTTAATGGCATATAACGCATAGAGATTGGCTAAGATCGGCCCTTTATTATCTAAAATACCACGAGAATAGATTCTTCCGTTTTCATCTTCATAGGCTGAGAATGGCGGCTCATTCCATCCATCGCCCACCGGTACAACATCTAAATGCCCCATGATCCCGATATAATCATCACCGGATCCATATTTGGCAATACCGACCATATGATCGACATTTTCCGTTTCAAAGCCTAATTCCTGAGCCAGTTTTAAGGTTTCCTCCAAGGCATCATTGACACCTTTTCCAAAAGGCATATCTTCGCATGGTGTGCCTTCCACACTATCGATACGAACGATTCGTTTGATACATTCGATCATCTGATCACTGATTTCATCGATTTTTTCTAATAATTTTTCTTCCATGATAAGCCTACTTACGAACTAAGGGAGCAGTTCGTGTCTTCATATAGTTATCCATCCATTCCTGGCTGGCTTCTTCAAAATACTGTTTTCCGTCTTCATCAAACTTTACTAAGTAAACAGTTGGTTTTAAATCTCTTGTGGCCACGGCAAAAGAGAACCCTTCAATATTGGTAGCACAGCCCCATTCCCCTTTATTATTCATGGCGATCAAAGACATATCTCCGGCTTTTCCTCGTCTTTCTTTCAACTCTTGATCAAAAGACTGTACCGCAATCTCACATGCTTCCTGCGGTGTCTTTCCTTCCTTCATCAACCGCACGATTTCATACGATACACAGCCTTTCATCACATCTTCGCCTAAACCGGTCGCACTGGCTCCACCGACCTTGGAATCGACATAGAAACCGGAACCAGATACCGGGGAGTCACCTACACGCCCGGCATGTTTCATAAATAAACCGCTGGTACTGGTTGCACTGGTCATATGCGCATCGCCATCCACACAAACCATACCTACCGTATCGTGTCCGGAATAGGGTTTCAATTCACTGTCGGCACTTGTTTCTTTAACGCGGTTATGATAATGAATCTTGGCTCTTTCCGTTAACATATTTTTGCGTTCAAAGCCATGACGATGCGCATATTTTTCCGCACCGGCTCCGACCAGAAAGTTATTGACCGGCTCTTTGGATAGAGCTCTTGCGATACTGACCGGATTGGCAAAATCCTTGATAGCACCAACACATCCAACATCTAATGTATCCCCATCCATAAAGGCTGCATCCAGTTCAACTTCCATTTCTTCATTAGGAAGTCCACCATAGCCTACACTTTTATAGAATTCAAAATCTTCTACATCTCGAATAGCAGTTTCAATAGCATCCTTGGCATTGCTTCCTTCTTTTAACATCGCATCAGCTTTTGTGATCCCTTCCAAAGCCATGCGCCATGTTGCGATAATTCCGTACATATGTGTTCCTCCTTTTAACGATTGACTGAACGGGCCATTCTTAAATATGTATGTCGCTTTCCACGAACGACCTTACTATCGGCCATAATGCTTTCAGGGACCATGCCCCCAAGCCCGGCATCTCCAATATGATGAATATCCGTTCCCGTCATTTTACACATCAATGCAATTTGTTCAATAGTTCTTTCTTCTGCACTTTCCTGAGAAGTTCCGATAGCGGTCATTGTCATTTTACCGTGTTCATGGACAAAGGTAACCATACCATGCACATATTCCTGTGTAATACCCGGTACAGTACCCGGGGCCGGAATTAAAATGATATCGGCACCGGCCTGGATAAAACGTTCTACCCATTCTTTTGTCAAGATGTTTTCCCCGGCTTCTGTCTTAGATCCGGCAGCATGCATTTTACCGGCTACGATGATCATATCTTCCATATCCTGATGGATCTCCCGAATCGATCTCTCGATCGCATCATTATCTACACCAGACCCCGGATTCCCTGTTAATACGATATAATCGATCCCCAGATCTTTAGCTTTTCTGGCATTATCCAACGTGGCAATACGCCCTTGGGACAAAGGGATAAAGTCTGAAATCATCTGTGAGTTTCCTAATGGCTCCAAATTGATTCCCACAAGTCGTCCAATATATTTTTTTAATACATGCACTACCTCTTGTGTGGGTGCATCAATACCGGTAATCACCGGTTTTTTACAATCAAAGGCATTCAGCAAGATCAAATCAGCGCCAAAAGCGCAGGCCACTTCGGCATCACTGATCGGCTCCAACAACTGTCGATCCGTATGAAACAAAGATATTTCCTGTACGATCACTCGTCCTT
>NZ_JAXKBY010000095.1:0-1600 GCF_036552745.1 Faecalicoccus sp. | reverse complement strand
CCCACAGCATTATTTAAGGCATTGGAACGAAGAGAATTAGAGCAGACAAGCTCCGCAAAATTTCCTGTATGAAATGCGGGACTTTTCTTGGCAGGCCGCATTTCGATCAAATGAACCTGTATGCCTCTTTTGGCACATTGCCAGGCCGCTTCACAGCCGGCTAATCCGGCACCGATGATCGTGACTTCTTTCATGACTTTTCTTCCTTTTTCTTTGTTTCTTTTTTGATATAGCGGCACTTTGGATAGTTACTACAACCGATAAATGTCGTTCCAAAACGCGATTTGCGCTTTACTAGATCATGACCACACTCCGGACATTTTTCTCCCGTCGGTTCCGGTTTGGCCTTTTCCTTTAATGGTACGATTGTTTTACATTCCGGGTAGTTTGAACAAGCCCAGAAAGGTCCATAACGACCTTTTTTGATGACCATCTTAGCTCCACAGTTCGGGCAGAATTTTTCTTCCTGTCCTTCCGGTGTAGTCTGTTCATCCTGCTCACTTTCTGTATAGCGACATTTTGGAAAGTTGATACAAGAAATAAACTTGCCATATTTTCCGTTACGATAGACAAGTTCACCACCACATTCCGGGCAGGTACGCCCCACACGCTCCAGTTCTTTTTTAGGCATCTTTTCATAAGCTGATTGTACTAAAGGCGCAAATTCATCATAAAAAGTATGCATATAGGCAATCGGGTCAATTTGTCCTTCCGCAATTTCATCCAATGTATTTTCCATATTGGCCGTATATTCGACATTGATCACACTTTTAAAATATTCCTGCAGCTTTTCATCCGTCAACATTCCCTGTTCACTTGGAAAGAAAACTTTTGTCTTCGTTGTCTTGTTTGGATCGGCCTTGAGTTCGGCATAGCCTCTTTTTTGCAGTGTATCAATGATCATCGCATAAGTGCTTGGACGACCAATGGATTTTTCCTCCAGCTCCTTGATCAATTTTGCTTCCGTATAGCGAGCCGGTGGTTCGGTAAAATGCTGTTTAGCATCAACAGGTACATCTTCAAAGACATCTTCCTTTGTCAAAGCTGGTAAAAGATCATCTTTTTGTTTCTCATATTTATCATAGACCTTTAAATAACCATCAAAGGTTAAGATGGAACCGGATGCCGCATATTCACAACCGTTGCAGTCTAATTTTACATTGGTCACACTAAAAACCGCATCACTCATCAGATAAGCCATTGTTCTGGCATAAATCATCTCATAAAGACGGTACTGTTCATTGGTCAAGTAAGGTTTGATTCTTTGCGGCGTATTTAAAACATTGGTCGGTCGAATCGCTTCATGTGCATCCTGTGCGTTTTTAGCATTTTTCGCATGAAGCTTTCCCACATATTCTTTTCCGTATTCCTGCTCGATCTGCTGCATCGCATCTTTGACAAAGATGTCACTTAATCGAGTGGAATCACTACGCATATACGTGATCAAACCTTCCATCTGACCACCCAGGTCGATACCTTCATACAGCTTTTGGGCAATACTCATCGTCCGACGCGCACCAAAACCGAGCTTTGTACTGGCTTCCTGCTGCAGCGTTGAAGTAGTAAATGGTAATCGAGCCTGTTTTTTGCGAGAACGTGT
>NZ_JAXKBY010000094.1:0-12775 GCF_036552745.1 Faecalicoccus sp. | reverse complement strand
GTGCAGCACGTCCGGGTGCACGAAAAGAGAGCGCTCAGGCTTACATCGATCGTTTGGAAAATCTGGAAAAGATCGCAACTTCGTATGAAGGTGTACAAAACGCTTTTGCGATCCAGGCAGGACGTGAAATTCGCGTTATGGTAAATCCGGAATCTGTGGATGACTTGACTTGTGTAAAACTGGCACGTGAGATTCGTGATCAGATTGAATCGGAATTAACGTATCCGGGACAGATCAAAGTCAATGTGATTCGTGAGATTCGTGCTCAGGAATTGGCAAAATAGAACAAGAAATGACGGACGTTACAGCGTCCGTCATAGCTTTAATTACCAGTAAGTTTTTACTTACTACTTTGGCTTGAAACCCCTAAATTTAACGTCTATACTATACATGAAGTTAAATAAGGAGGAACATTAAAAATGGCTGTTACTATTGATAAAGACGCTTGCATCGGATGTGCTGCATGTGTTGGTGGATGTCCAGTTGGGGCACTTTCTATGGACGATGAAGGTAAATCTACTTGTGATGAAGCTACTTGCATCGACTGTGGTTCTTGTGTAGGAACTTGCCCTGTTGGAGCTATTTCTCAGTAATTATCTGTAGAGACTAAGCCAAGCCAAAGTGCTTGGTTTTTTTAATGGAGGAAAGAAAATGAAAATAAGACCAGAGTGGATGCTTCCGGATTTGGAAGCGGCTCGTAAGCGAACGAAACTGCCTACGCCTCGCATTGATTCCTTTATCATACCGGAAGAGGCAAAGTGGATCGGACGTAATAAAAAATACTATATTTCAACGTATGGCTGTCAGGCCAATGAAAGAGATAGTGAAACCTTGGCCGGTATTTTGGATGCGTTAGGGTTTGAGCGTTCCCTGGAACCGGATCATGTCGATGTTATTTTGATCAACACATGTGCTATTCGCCAAAATGCCACGGATAAGGTGTTGGGAGAAATCGGAAATTTTAAACGTTTTTATTATGAAAATAAAGATCTTGTGATCGGTGTGTGCGGATGCATGTCGCAGGAAGAAGGCTTTGTCGAAAATCTACTGTCAAAATATCCTCAGGTACGCTTGATATTTGGTACGCATAATATTCAGAATTTACCGGAGATGTTATATAGTGTAATTCATGAGGGAAAACGTGTGGTTGAGATTTACTCCAAAGAAGGGGAGGTTTATGAAAATCTTCCGGTACATCGTTTTGGAAAGTTTAAGGCCTGGGTCAATATTATGTACGGCTGTGATAAATTCTGTACGTATTGTATCGTTCCTTATACACGTGGAAAGCAGCGTTCTCGTACTATGGAACAAATCTTAAGTGAAGTCAGAGAATTAAAAGAGCAGGGATATAAAGAAATTACGTTATTGGGACAGAATGTCAATGCCTATGGAAAGGATATTGATCCGAATATCAATTTTGCGATCTTGTTGGAAGAATGTGCGAAGATCGGTATTCCACGTATTCGCTTTACTACCAGCCATCCGTGGGATTTTTCCGATGATATGATCGATGTGATCGCCAAATATGATAATGTGATGCCTTTTGTGCATTTACCGCTGCAGTCTGGTGATTCGGAAGTTTTACGTATGATGGGACGTCGCTATACGAAAGAATCGTATATGGAATTGTTCTATAAAATCAAGGAACGAATTCCAAATGTCTCAGTCAGTACGGATATCATTGTGGGTTTCCCAAATGAAACTGATGAACAGTTTGAAAATACGATCAAGGTCATGGAAGAGTGCAAATTTGATAATGCGTTTACGTTTATCTTCTCCGCGCGTCCGGGTACACCGGCAGCTCGTATGAAAGATTCGATCGATATAGAAACAAAATCAAAACGTCTGGCTCGTCTAAACAAGGTTTGGAATGCCTATGCCTTAGAAAAGAATAAAGCCTATGAAGGACGAATTGTGGAAGTTTTGGTCGATGGCACCAGCAAGAAGGATGAGCATGTCTATTCGGGATATACCGATACAAATAAGCTGGTGAACTTTACCGGAGAAAATATCGAACCGGGACAGTTTGTCAAAGTACGTATCAAAACCGGAAAAACATTCTCTTTGGATGGAGAGGCAATATGATATAATAAGAAAAAGAATGATTAGATTAGAAACGAGGGCTTATGAAAAACAAAAATAATAAAGAAATCAGCTCTATGAATGAAAGAATCCGTATCTTTTGTTTAGGAGGATTGGATGAAGATGGTAAGAATATGATGGTCGTAGAAGTCGATCAGGATATTTATATCATCGAAGCCGGAATTAAATTTCCGGAAGAAAAAGAATCGCTGGGGATTGAATTTATCGTACAGGATTTTACGTATTTGATTGAAAATCAAGATCGTATCGCCGGTATTTTTATTACGCATGGACATGATGATGTCATGGGTGCTTTGCCGTATCTGATGAAAAATGTCAAAGCTAATATCTATACATCACCATTAGCCTCTAAGGCGATTCATAAGGTATTCAAAAAAGAACGAATTACCGGTAGCAAGATTTATACGATCAAACGACACGATCAAAGAAAGATCGGAACACATAAGGTCGTGTTCTTTCCGGTAACACATGCCTATCCGGGTACGTTTGGTCTGGCTATTTCAAGCAGTCAGGGATATATCGTTTATTCCGGTGAGTTTATCGAAGATTACGATGATCTGCATGACAGTTATCGTGGCGATTTTACAACTTGTTCTAAGCTGGGAAATGAAGGTGTACTGGTTCTTTTACAGGAAAGTAAAGGTGCAGAGCGCTCCGGCCATACGGCACCGAATCATCGCATTACGGAAAAATTCTCTCAGGTTTTGGAACAGACCGATCATAACCGTGTTTTTGTGAGTGTCTATACGCAAAGTGTGTATCGTATTCAGGAAATCATCGAGTGTTGTATTCAATACGATCGCCCTATGATCTTTTATTCTAAAGAACTGAGAGAATTGGTTACGAATTTAGAAGATTTCAATGTATCGATTCCGAATAAACTGGTGTTAGATCCATCCTATATCAAGGAAGCACCGGATAATGTTGTGGTGATTATCAGCGGACAGGGAAAATCTTTATTCAAGACCATGTCCAACATTGCCAATAATGAAGTGGAAGATATCGTCTTCACTCAAAACGATGTGATCGTAATCGCATCACCGGTGATTCCGGGTGTGGAAAAAGTCTTTAAATCGATGGAAAACGATATTTATAAGGAAGAGGGAAGAATTCTTGTATTGGATCGAAATGTATTAAGCATGCACCCTTCTAAAGAAGACTTAAAGATGATGCTCTTTTTGATGAAACCAAAATATTACATTCCGGTCAAAGGAGAGTATCGTCATTTGTACATGAACTCGGAAATTGCACTGGAAATGGGCTATAAACCAAGTCAGATCATTTTACTGGATAATGGGCAGGTCGCAACATTTGAAAACCAGAAATTGCGTTCCTGTTCTATGGAACTGGAACTACACGATGTGATGATCGACGGTAAGGAAAACTGGGATATGGCCGGTGTGGTTTTAAAGGATCGTGAAATTCTTTCTACTGATGGTGTCATGATTCTGGCCATCGGTTTAGATGCCAAGACAAAGAAGATCATTAACGGGCCGGATATTCAAACACGTGGCTTGATCTATGTCAAAGATGCAGAATATATCACCACGGATGTCGGAAAGATCTTAGAGGATACGATTCAGGAAGCGGTGGCGAATAAAACGTATGATAATTTGACAACGCGTAATGAAATCCGGGATAAGATTTCAAAATATTTGTACAAACAGACCGCTAAAAGACCAATGGTCTTACCGGTTATCTTGGAAATCAACAATCAGTAAAAGGAGTTGATGAAATTGGCTAATGCCAGAACAAAAAAAACATCAAATCGTAAAAAAACATCGACAAAACGAAAGACACAGGCGTCCAAGACACAATCGAACCTTGTTCGCGTGTGTCTTCTGCTTTCTCTTATTGCGATCAGCATCATTGCATTTTTTCAGCTGGGTATTGTAGGAACCTTCTTTTATCATTTGGCTAATTTATTACTGGGTTCATTAGCAAGCATTTTTTACCTGCTTTTGATTTTGGGAAGTCTATTGGTCTTTATACGTTTTGATCTTCAGCGAATCCCTGCCCGATACTATGTCGGCGTGCTCTTCTTGTTTATCGCATGGTTGATGTTGGAAGGGTTGAATGAAGTCATCAACCAGGAAAGCTGGAGTGTATTGCGTGGGATCGGATCAAATATTTTTTCTATTTTATCGGGTTCGGCTTTGACCAAAAGCGGATTGATCGGTGCTTTATTGATTGGTATCTTTTACAGCTTGTTTGATGCGACAGGATGTATCGTTTTGATCGTGTTGTTCATCATTCTCGCCTTCAGCTTGTTTGGATATGATGCTATACGCATGTTGATTGAAAACAAGCGTGCGCAAAATAAGACAAAGACCAAAAAATCGAAACCAACAAAGACTAAGCCGAAAGAAGAAGTGGTATTGAATGATTCTATGTTTCTGGAGGCCGATCCTGAAGAATCAAACTTATTTGTAGCCGATGATATGGATGAACCGGCTATTCATACCATTGAACCGGATGTCATAGAAAAAACAGAGCCTGTTGTAGAAGTTAAAGAAGTTATCGATCAACCGGCAGAGTATATTGCGGATGAAGAACAAGCCTATGCGAATTATCGCCTGCCAAGAGTATCCATTCTCAATGAAATTGAGAAAAAATCTAAAAATAATGTCAATGTGCAATCAGCGAAACAACAAGGTCAGAAATTGATGGAAATTCTGCATGAATTTGGCGTTAATGCGACTCTGGTGCAAATTCATATCGGGCCCAGTGTCACAAAATTTGAAGTACGTCCGGAGCTGGGTGTGCGTGTCAATCGTATCAGTAATCTGCAATATGATATAAAAATGGCTCTGGCCGCAAAAGATATTCGTATTGAAGCGCCAATTCCGGGGAAAAGTGCCGTAGGTATCGAAATACCAAATGTAGAAAAAACTACCGTACAGATGAAAGAGCTTGTCAAAAGCATTCCGGATTCTTTAAAAGATAAAAAGCTTTTATTCTGTTTGGGAAAAGATTTGATGGGAAACTGTGTTTATGGTGAATTGAATAAAATGCCGCATCTATTGATTGCGGGTGCTACAGGTTCCGGAAAATCCGTCTGTGTTAACTCTATTATTTCATCGATTTTGTTGCGAACCAGACCGGATGAAGTAAAAATGGTATTGATCGATCCTAAGAAGGTGGAATTTACCCCTTATAACGATGTACCACATCTTTTAGCGCCGGTTATCACGGATGGTGACTTGGCCAATAAAGCGTTAAAAGTCATCGTCCAGATCATGGAACACCGCTATGACTTGTTTGGCCATTTGGGTGTAAGAAATATTCAATCTTACAATGAACATGTCACAAACCATCCGGATGACAGTTTAAAGAAATTACCGCGTATCGTGGTTATTATCGATGAGTTGGCCGATTTGATGTTGGTTGCCGCAAAGGAAGTGGAATCCAGTATTCAGCGCATCACACAGCTTGCCAGAGCCGCCGGTATTCACTTGATTGTTGCGACACAAAGACCTAGTGTTGATGTGATCACAGGTGTCATTAAGGCCAATATCCCATCCAGAATTGCCTTTGCGGTTAGTTCTTCAACCGATTCTCGAACGATTTTAGATCAATCCGGGGCAGAACGCTTGCTTGGATATGGGGATATGTTGTATCTTCCTAATGGGGAGACAAGTCCAAAACGAATACAGGGGGTCTTTATCAAAGATGAGGAAGTCAACCGTATTTCAGCCTATGTCAAGTCACAGGCCAGTCCTCATTATGACGATGCCTTTATTCAACTCAAAGATCTGCAGTCACAGGGACAGGAAGTCGGATCCGAATGTGCCGATCCACTCTATGATCAAGTCAAAAACTTTGTCGTACAGTCACGCAGAGCCAGTACTTCCTTGATTCAGAGAAAGTTCTCGGTAGGCTATTCGCGTGCTGCTCGTTTGATCGATGCCTTAGAGGACCAGGGAGTAATTGGCCCAGTCAATGGTTCCAAGCCAAGAAAGATCTTAGTGCAGAATACTTTGGAAGACCCCGAAGAATAGGAGATGTAGTAATGAACGTTTTTTTGAATTCCACAGGGAAACAGGAAGGATGCGATTATGTATCCAAAGCCGTTATGTTAGGTGATTTTGTATATGTCAGCGCACAAACCGGCAACGGAGAAACAATAGAAGAACAGACTTTGACCGCATGTAATAAAGTATTGGATGCGATCGAGGATTTTGGTTTACAGATGCATCACTTAGTAAAATTTACCGTATATCTTACAGATATCCAAAATAAAACATCCTTTTTACAGGCTTTCAAAAACTTTGTGGAAGCACCTTTTCCGGCCTGCAGCTTTGTCGAGGTCAACAATCTGGAAGAGAATGCGCTGGTATCAATTGAAGCCTTAGGGGTAAATACTTTACGTTATGAACACCAACAAAAGGAAAGTGCCTGCTCTAACGGCTGTCATGGATGCAATGGCGGTTGTCACGATTAGACATCCAAACGTCTTAAATAACGAAATATTTGACGCATCTGTTTTTGAACACGATGCGGCTCTTCACACTCTAAACATGTATGATCTTTAAAATGGATCGTACATGTTTTTTTGTTGTAGGTCACAAAATCAATCTTTTCGTAACAAATCCAAATGTTCTTAGGATCATCTAAAGGTTTGATTGGAAAAAAGATACAATGCGGTTTTTCCTGAACGATGACAGGAATATACTGTTTTTGGTTCATCTGGTTCGCATAGGCCGTTTTTCGCCCTTTTAAAGTGGAACCATGACGTAGGCACTCCTGGTCAAAATAACGATGAACGCTGGAGCAGGGCTCATATTCTATTTGTTCTTCTGCGACCTTACAAACAGAACTGTTCGCATAATTGTAATATAGATAGTTTGTCATAAAAAAACACCTCATTCTTAGAGTAATGAAGTGTTCTTACCAATATCTTACTTTTTAGAATTTTAGAGCCAGGAAATTTTATTTTCCGTTGCGTTCATAATCTTTTGAATATTGGAACGATGGCGATAAATGATCAAAAACATCATGATCCATGAAGCTAAAACGATAAAAATAGGATTCAGCTCTAATGAAAGAACGCGGGCACTGATATACATACAGCTGGCAATCGATGCACAAATGCTGGCCAGTGATACATATTTAAAAATAAAGAGAATGATTAAAAACATGCCTAATGGAACCAGGGCATAGCTGATATCATGGAAAGTAAAAAACCATAAGGAAACTAAGAAACCAAACATCGTACTGACTGCTTTTCCACCCTTAAAGTGCGCAAATACAGGATAACAGTGTCCGATACAACAAGCTACACCGCACCAGATGCTGCAGGAGCCATCAATCAAGCTTGCCAGACCCATGGCCAATACCACCTTTAAAATATCACAGGCAATAACGGAAATTCCGGCATTTCTTCCTAATACACGTCCGGCATTGGTACCTCCTAAGTTTCCAGACCCATATTGACGAATATCGGTTTTATAGAAAACCTTGCCAATGACCAATGCGAAGGGAATGGAACCTAAAAGATAGCCCAGTAAAATACAAAGAATCAAATATAAAAAATTCATAATCTCTCACCTTTTCAACAATTTTATTCTAAACAGTTTTATAGGAAATGTAAATTATATTTCGTTGATTGTACTATAATACATATGTTTAGATTCTAAACAACTATTGAATTATCAGATGATTCTGCTATGATATGAAGAAGAAGGAGTAAGTTTATGCATCCATTAATTGAACTTATTAAAAAAGATATGGTTCCGGCATTAGGAGTCACGGAACCAGGGTGTATTGCCTTTGCGGTTGCGAAGGCAAAGAGTTATTTAACAAGTAAACCAGAAAGAGTAGTTTTATCGTTAAATAGCGGTCTATATAAAAATGCTTATACTTGCGGTATTCCCAACAGTTCTCATTATGGGATAAAATATGCTGCGGCATTTGGTTTAATCATGGCAGATTCTCAAAAAGGCTTGCAGGCTTTGGAAGGAATTACTCCGGATGACGACCGTAAGGCAGAACAATTAATTCAGAAAGATCGAATAATTGTAAAACTTAGTGGTATTTCCAGTGCATTATACTGTCAGGCAACTGTATATTCTAAACATGAAGAGTGTACAGTAACCATCGAGCAGTCGCATACAAATATCACATCTATTCGATTGAATGGGCAATCTATTTTTCATAATGTCATTCAAAACAGGCAAGATACAACACCGCTTATTCATCAATATTCTGTAAAAGATATATGGGAAGCAGTTCGATCTTTTTCAGAGGAAGAATTATCTTTCATTCAAAAAGCATTTGATATGAACATGTCTTTATTTAAAGAAGGACTCCAATCTCAGAAGACTGTTATTTTACATCAATTATATAGAATGAATGAAAATACAATCTTTTCATAAGATGTGCAAAAAAGTGCCTCTTTATTGTGTAATGGTGCTATTGAAACTCGTGTTTTGGGATTGGAGGCGCCTGCAATGAGTATAACAGGATCCGGTGCTAATGGAATTATAGCAACTTTGCCTCTTTATGCTTACTCTGTTTTAAATCATTGTACGAATAAACAGCTGTATCAGGCAACAGCATTAAGTTATTTAATTTGCATGTATATTAAAGAATATTCAGGTAAACTTTCAGCCTTTTGTGGCTGTGGAATTGCGGCTGGAACCGGAATGGCTTGTGGTTTAGTGTATCTTCAACAGGGAAATAAAGAACAAATCGATCATGTGATTCGAAACATGGCATCGAGCATTACCGGTATGATTTGTGATGGGGGAAACCATGGATGTGTAATGAAAGGAATGGCTGCTGTTGATATAGCTTTTGAAAGTGCACAATTGGCAATGGCTGATGTTTCAATCGAATCTGTTCATGGAATTAATGGAATGTCGATTGAAGATACTTTAAAAAATATGGGTGAAATTGCTGATCCCGGAATGAGAGAAACAGAGAAGGTTATTGTGGATATTTTGAAAAAGAAATAATAGTTTTGATTTTAGATGAATACAAAAAAGGTTTATCCGTTTTAAATAGATAAACCAATGTATCCTTTAACAAAGTTTCGTTGTCATGATTCAGATTAAAGGAATTTTATTTAAAATCATTTTTTATACAAGTTATATATTGTTTTAACACTTTATAAAAACTTTGTATATCTTGTTCACTGCATGTTTCTAAGAGTTGATCGTATGTCTTTTTTATATCTTTCGTATCATACAATTTGTGTGATTGTGAAAGTTGATCTCCTTTCTCCGTAACATATAAATAGTTTATTTTTCGATCTTTAGAAGAGTTTTCTTTACGAATATAACCCTTTTCCAGAAGATTTTTTACAGTTTGTGAAACGGCACCTTTTGTCTTATTCCAAAAGCGGGCAACTTCGCTGACAGTAGTCCCCGGATGTTCTTCAATGAAAGTGGTTGTATGAGCTTCCATCATACTTACTTGTTCACCGGTTCCATAATCATGTTTGGCTAGAATATAGTTATAATATAAAATTACAAATTGATAGACGTAATCGTGTTGTTGGTTTAATTCTTTATATTGTAAGTTAATCTCATTTTTATGCATTTTTAACACTCCCAAGATGTCTTTATTATCGCATAAAAAGAAAAAAGGTACAAATACACAATCTTTTTGTTTAGAATCTAAATAAAAGTATTGACTCCATAGATTGAAAGCGCTATCATCTAAATGGATAGTATAGTTCCTAAACAACTAAAGGAGGATTTTATGAACTATAATTTTGATAAAATCATAGATCGTTCCAAGAATCATGCAGCCAAGTATGATGAACGAATCAAAAAGTTTGGTACAGAGGATGTCATTCCTCTATGGGTGGCAGATATGGACTTCAAGACCGCACAGCCGATCATTGATGCTCTGGAATCACGGGCCAAAGAAGGCATTTGGGGTTATACCTCCAGAGATGATTCTTATTTTGAAGCCTATGCCAAATGGCAGGAGAAACGTCATGGCTGGAAACCGGATGTCAGGAAAATGTCCTACGCGTTAGGTGTCGTTCCTTCTTTGAGTGTCATTGTCAAGCTTTTTACTCCGTTGAGTGGAAAAGTCATGATCCAGACACCGGTCTATCCGGAATTCTACGATGTCGTTGAAGCCTGGGATCGCACGGTGATTGAAAACCGTCTGGTGGAAGAAAACGGAAAATGGTCCATTGACTGGAAGGATTTTGAAGAAAAGGCAAGACAGGCGTCTCTGTTTATCTTATGCTCACCGCATAATCCCTTAGGCATCGTTTGGGAAAGAAAGGATCTGGAACGGATGTTTTCCATTTGTAAGAAATATTCGGTTCCGGTTGTATCGGATGAGATTCATTCGGATCTTGTCTTCCATGGAAAGAAACATATTCCATCGGCTCTGATCGATCCGGATGTGATCACGTGTATTTCGTGTACGAAGACCTTCAATCTGGCCGGTCTGCAGGCCTGTACGGTCGTATTCAGTGATGAAAGACAGAAGGAAGTGTTTGATCGATACTGGGCCAGGATGGATATTCACCGCAACAACGCATTCAGTCTGATTGCGATGGAAGCAGCCTTGAATGAAGGGGAAGAATGGCTGGATCAACTGCTTGCTTATCTAAGTGACAACATTGATTTTGTTGTGGAGTATTGTATAAAGCACATTCCATGTATCAAGCCCATGCGACCGGATGCGACCTATCTGGTATGGCTGGATTGTCGTGATTTGCATTTGAATCAGGAAGAACTGAATGCCTTCTTTATTCAGGAAGCCAAATTAGGTTTGAATAACGGCGGTGACTTTGAAAGAGGACTGGAAGGCTATATGCGATTGAATGTAGCCTGTTCAAGAAGTGTGTTAAAACAGGCAATGAAACAGCTAGAAAAGGCGGTAAACAGTAGAAATGAAAGAAAGTAAGTTCTGGAAGCAATATGGCTCCGTTCTGTTATTGTTGGGTGGAATTCTGATCGGTTCTTTGATTGGAATCTTCAGTCCAGATACAGGAAAGATTTTAAAACCTCTAGGTGATATCTTTATCAATTTGTTATTTACGATCGTTGTGCCTTTGGTCTTTATATCGATTACGGCAGCCGTGGGAACCATGGTAAACCGTAAGCGGCTAGGTAAGATTTTGGGAAGTACGTTAGTGATTTTTATCGTTACGGGTTTATTCGCATCAGCCCTTGTCCTGATCTGGGTGCAGTTTTTTAGTCCGGCATCCGGTGGGGCTATCGAATTGAGTACGACAGAAATCGATAAGACACAAAGTGTTTCTGAATTGATTGTATCCACTTTGACAGTTTCTGATTTTTATCAGCTTTTGGATAAATCACATATGCTGGCGCTGATCATCTTTGCGATTTTGTTTGGGTTATGTGTATCCATGAGTGGTGGTGATGAAAGTCCGGTTGGAAAGCTGTTAAAGAATTTAAATGAGATCATTATGCGTTTTGTCGGCATCATTATGAAACTTGCACCGATTGGATTAGGCGCTTACTTTGCGAACTTGATTGCCGAGTATGGTCCACAGCTGTTGGGCGATTATGGTCGCAGCATGATCGTGTATTATCCTTTATGTCTTTTATATGTTCTTATTTTTTACCCTTTATACGCGTATTTCTCCGGCGGTAGGGAAGGAGTTAAGCGCATGTTTAAGCATATCTTTACACCGGCAATCACAGCCTTTGCGACTCAAAGTTCGGCTGCAACATTACCGGTCAATAAGGAAGCTTGTGAAAAGATCGGTGTACCATCGGATATCAGTGATATTGTATTACCGATGGGATGCACGATGCATATGGATGGTTCGGTATTAAGCTCGATCACAAAGATCGTATTTTTATTCGCAACCTTTAATCTACCATTTACCGGCATTGACACCTATGCGATGTCGATCTTGGTAGCCATCTGTTCTGCCTTTGTACTTTCAGGAGCACCGGGTGGTGGCCTAGTAGGAGAGGTTTTGATCGTATCGATGTTTGGCTTTCCACCGGAAGCTTTTCCATTGATCGCAACTCTGGGTTTCTTGTTTGATCCTATGGCAACGGCTTTAAATGCCAGTGGAGATACGATTGCCAGCATGATCGTAACTCGTTTGGTCGAAGGGAAAAACTGGCTTATACAACATTCAACAAATGGTTCTAAGTAAAAAAGAGTCTATAGAAAAGCTTATCCTTGGCGATAGGCTTTTCTTTTTCTTCATAAAATGATCAAAAATCGCCTTGAAATCTAGAATTTGACATTTTTTATGCAGAAAACTTTGATATAATTAAAGCTATGCGAAAGGATGATCAGATGCCAGATAAGACATATGATGAGAATAGTATTGTGATCCTGGAAGGACTGGAAGCAGTCCGCAAACGTCCGGGTATGTATATTGGTTCTACGGATTCCAGAGGTCTTCACCACCTGGTTTGGGAAATCGTCGATAATGCGATTGACGAGGCTTTGAATGGCTATGGAAATCAGATCCATATTACATTGAATGCCGATGGCAGTGTTACGGTAGAAGATCATGGACGTGGAATGCCTGTCGGAAAACATAAATCCGGTGTCAGCACCTTAGAAGTTATTTTTACGGTGCTTCATGCCGGCGGTAAATTTACCAGCAGTGGAGGCTATCAAAGTGCCGGTGGTTTGCATGGTGTAGGGGCCAGTGTTGTGAACGCATTGTGTTCCTGGTGTAAAGTAACGGTGCATGATGGTAAAAATG
>NZ_JAXKBY010000093.1:0-36669 GCF_036552745.1 Faecalicoccus sp. | reverse complement strand
ATGAAAATAGGTATAGATATAGCCTCACTTGCTTATAAAAAGCAAGTAAACCAAATTGTTTTGATTGCCGGTGATAGTGATTTTGTACCCGCTGCCAAACTAGCGCGACGTGAAGGAATAGATTTTGTATTAGATCCTTTAGGTGGAAATATAAAAGATTCCTTATTTGAACATATTGACGGATTAAGAACATGCGATTCTAAATTTAGAGATAATAAATAAAAATCCACCGATGCTACCAACATCAGTGGATCGATAAGGGTACTACCAATACCCAGTACATAAAAAGAATGAGTACCAATCATTAACTTTTTATGTACCCATTTTAACAAAATTACACCAAAAAAGAAAGGATGGGTACTTATGCCTAGAAAGAAAATGAAACTGCCTAACGGCTACGGGACTGTATTTAGAATCGACAAGAGAAAAAGAAGAAGACCTTTTGTTGTAAAAAAGACGATTGGATGGGATCTCATCGGTGATAAGGCTGTGCAGAACGTCATAGTGATCGGATACGCCAAAACGTATGAAGAGGGTATTAAGATGTTGGAAGAATATAATCTCTCACCTTATGACGTATCTGAGCGTAAGACGACCTTTGCAGAAGTTTGGGAGCGATGGTCCGAAGAACACTTCCCGGAATTGTCAAATTCAACGATTGCCGGCTATAAGGCTTGCTACAAGACATGTTCAAAAATTTATAACATACCGATGTCAAAGTTGAGAACAAAAGATTTGCAGCGTGTTATCGATGAGTCCGGCAAGAACGCACCGACTCTAAAAAGATTCAAGAGCCTTTTACATTCCATGTATAAATACGCCTTACGCTATGACATCGTTGATAAGGACTATTCAAGGCTAATCAATGTGCAAAAACATAAGAACAAGAATCCTAATCAGCGTGGCCATACGATCTTTACAAATGAAGAAATTAAAAGGCTATGGGATAATCAGTTCGATGCAGATGTACAGGTTGTGCTAATGTTGATCTACACCGGTGTACGTATTGGCGAGATGCTGAGCATCAAGAAAGAGGATGTGCATCTGAATGATCGATACATCGAGATCCACGGTACGAAGACTGAAAATGCAGAGCGTATTGTACCAATTGCAGAAAAAATCTATCCTTTTGTATATGCAAGGATGGAAGAGGATGGGGAGTATTTGATCAACAATACTTTATCGACTCGTGCCAAAATCGACAATTACAGGCGTACACGATGGATGCCTGTCATGAAGAACCTGGATATGAATCATACACCACATGATACAAGACATACCTGTGCCTCCATGTTGGCCAATGCCGATACAAATCCACTGGTCACTAAAAAGATTCTGGGTCACTCCGGGGCTATGGATCTGACCGAAAAGGTATATACGCATTTAGACGTATCTATACTGATCGATGCCATCAACAAGATCTGATGGCATTTTATTTTTATACTTGTGTGTGTTACGTGTGAGTTGTGTGTGAGTTACGGACGGATTCAAAAAGAGTCTAAATGATAGGAAAAGCGCCTATTTATCGCTACAATAAACAGGCGCTTCTCCGGAAAGTTTTTAAGAAAGGGAATTTTGATTATGAAGTGAGCCTCTATCCTTGGCTCGGTTATACTATACAAAACAATCTTGAGATTGTTATGGACAGAATATGTGAGAGTTTGTGATAGAAAATTAAACTATTTTACAAGCCCGCTGATTCCCTTTTTTGCCTCTTCAATCAAGGTTTCCTTTAACAAATGCAAATCTTCAATGTGATCTTTTTTAAACACCGCTTCTAAAACCATCGGCATATTCATACCACCGATAACGATGGTCTGCTCCTCCCGATTCTTGTTTTCCAAGACCGAAAGGGCATTAAGGATCGGCGAGCCGCTCAGGATATCCGTCAGTAAAATGATCTGATCGTTTTCCGGAATTAAAGAAAACACTTTTTCACATTCTTCCATAAAAAGACCGGCATCCATATCCTGCTTCAAACAGATGGAATACACTTCTTTTCGATCACCGGCAATCATTTTCACAACAGAATGCATACCTTGCGCCAATTCACCATGACTGATCAATACAATATTTCGCATAATCTTTCCTACTTTCTCTTTTTCTCTTTTTTCCACTGGGTTTGTTTTTCCTGAATGATCTTACCGATCTTATACGTACAGGGAATTTCCTGACTGCCGGCACTGATCACCAGATAGCTTTTCTTAAATAAGCCTTCTTTAAACTGTATATCGCGCAATGCCTTAAACCGATAAAACGTATCTTCATAAAAGAAGCCGTCTTTGGCAAAGGAGCATCGATAGCGAATGCGATTGTCCACGGCCAGAGCCAGAAATAAAATGCCCAGGCAAACATAAATGACTGTATAAGATGCCTCGATACCTGTGGTTAAGGTAACACCGCATACAATAAAGATCAACACAGCCAAAACGATCATACCAACCATCGGCCAAAATGATAGATCGATATCTTCGTGATTCGAATGAGCACTTTGAAACTCCTGCAATTTTTTTTGATAGCGTTGATATCGCCTGGCGGTTTCATAGATCGTAAACAATGAAATTCCGATAAATAATATTGTAACGACGATACTGATAATACTGTTTCCTTCCATATTGCTTCCTTCCTTTTTCTGACATTATATCATTTTGAAAAGTAAATATGCTACAATGGCGTAAAAGAAAGAAGGAACTTTATGGAAACGGAAAATAATATAGAACTTATGAAGCGTTTAAACAGCTCTTCCATGTATCTTCAAAGCAACGATATGAAGGTAACCGAAGTGCGTGAAGGCTATGCCAAAGTGGAGATGATCATCGATGAACAAATCTTAAACGTGCATGGCTTTGTGCACGGCGGCGCTTTATTTTCACTGGCTGATACTGTTGCCGGAGCTGCCAGCTTTGCCAGTGGAAGAGACAGCGTAACACTCACCGGAACGATCAACTATATCAAGCCCGGAAAAGGCGGAAAACTGATTGGAATTGCTCAGGAAATCAGTCGCGGAAGAACAACTGGTGTATATGAAGTCTTTATTTTTAACGATCGAAACACTCTTTTATCTCGTGCTACGTTTACGATGTTCTTCTTAGATTCGGACCGGATCAAAGCAAAAAAAACGCAAGACCATGCCCAAAAATAGGCAATGCAACCGACAGTTGACAAAGTTTCAAGCCTGTTTGGTGGCCTGCTACCCTATTTTTTGATGTAATAAAGCCACCAAGGAGGGCAAGATTATGATATTCGCCGATAAAATTATTCAATTGAGAAAAGAAAGAAACTGGTCGCAGGAAGAATTAGCCAGCCAATTAGGAGTATCGCGTCAATCCATATCAAAATGGGAAAGCGGCTCCTCATTACCCGATCTCGACAAAATCATCAAATTATCACAGATCTTTGATGTATCGACCGATTACTTATTAAAAGAGGAAATGGAAGAAGACACCTCTTCTCCTTCTTTAGAAGAACCACCAAAGTTTTCCAAGTGGGGTACAGAAGCTAAGCGAAAGATTCATAAAGTTTCTTTAGAAGATGCTGACTTATATTTAAAAGCACAGCGTAAGTATGCCTTTAAGATC
Organism: Faecalicoccus sp.; assembly: GCF_036552745.1. Lineage (NCBI taxonomy): Bacteria > Bacillati > Bacillota > Erysipelotrichia > Erysipelotrichales > Erysipelotrichaceae > Faecalicoccus > Faecalicoccus sp. Next base: position 33,091 of record NZ_JAXKBY010000093.1, on the reverse strand, counting down.
ATGATCGGTGTCGTACTTTGTATTTTGAGTTTTTTCTCTGTGATTTGTATTTCCGAACTCGCGCAACAAAGAATGTTACCTCTTTCTTTGGAAGCCGGGGAAGCACTGGGAGCTGGGTCCTTATTTATCTTGATTGCGATTGCGGTCGTTCTCTTTGTGACATCGCACTTAACTATGAATCAATTCCAATATTTAAGAAAAGAAGAATTAGAACTTCTGTATGGTGTAGAAGGCATCGTGGAAAAGAAGAAGCAAGAGTTTCACTCCACCTATACCGCCTGTATCGCTTTTGGGATCATGTTATGTATATTAAGTATTCTTCCACTCATTTTTGCCGATGGCTTCTCTGCACCATTTATAGAAATTCAAGGTGCTTCCATACAGGTAGAAGCACAGAGACAAGGCTTGTTTGTTTCCTTAGCGCCGGCATTGATGATCTTGATCGTTGCCGCCGGTGTGGCCCTAATCGTATATGCTTCCATCGTTCAATCCGGATTTAATGTTCTTTTACAGACTGAGAATCATACGATTGATCAAAAACGAGCTGATCAGAAGATGGAACTCATCGCTTCATTGTTTTGGATCAGTATCACGGCCATCTATTTGCTCCTATCTTTCTGGACAAGAAACTGGGAATATACTTGGATCATTTGGGCTATCGCCGGTTTGATCTATTCTCTAATTTCCACATATATAAAATATTTTAAATCCTAAGGCCTATATTCAGGTCTTTTTTATATGGAGCATATTCTTTGTAATCCCTAGTGAAACGCTATATTATCTCTATATCGAGATAATGACCAAAACAATAAATAAGTCATAATTGGAGGTGGATTTTTGGAAAACAGGAACGCAAAGATTTTGATCGGATTATCCCGTAATGTTCATGCCCTGCATAGACAAACGGCACAGCTGCTTTTGAAACACCATATAACGCTCAGCCAATTTGGTGTCTTGGAAGTCTTGTACAGTAAAGGTGATATTCGTATCGGAGAAGTACAAGATAAGATCCTTAGTTCTACCGGAACTATGCCAACGATCTTAAAAAACTTAGCACGTCAACAGTACCTTCAAAAAATGGTAGATCCACAAGATAAACGAGTTACAAAGCTGCATCTTTTAGACAAAGGAAAAGACTTAGTGGAAAAAGTCTTACCGGAAAATCTAAAACAAATTGAACAATACTGTTCGCATCTATCTGAAGATGAAAAAGAAGAATTGATTCGTTTACTAAAAAAACTGGGAGGAAAATCAATATAGAAAGAAAAGTACAAACAAAAATCAAAGGCTATCGCACAGTTGATGGAGCCGGTGTCAGCTTAGTTCGAGTGCTGGGAAATCAAACGATGGAAGAATTTGATCCTATTTTGATGTTAGATTCTTTTGACAGCACGAATCCTAAAGACTATATTGCCGGTTTCCCAATGCATCCGCATCGAGGGATTGAAACCATCAGTTATTTATCACGCGGAAAAATGGTGCATCGCGATATGTTAGGAAACGAAGAAGCCATTAGTGATGGTGAAGTCCAATGGATGAATGCCGGCTCCGGCATTCTGCATGAAGAAATGGTACCGGCTGCCGATCGTTTATTAGGTGTGCAGCTATGGCTAAACTTACCGGCCTATGAAAAAATGAGTCAGCCAACCTATCACAGTATTAAAAAAGAAGAAATCCCGGAAGTCTCATTCGATGCCGGAAAGATTCGTGTTTTAGCCGGATCGTACAAAGATATACAAGGTTATAAAGGAGAACATTGGCCCATCGATTATTATGATATTCACTTTGATCAAGAAGGAAGCTTAGAACTATCCACCGAAATGGATGATTCTGTCATGCTATTTACTTTATTAGGCGATGTGATTGTAGGGGATACCCTCATTGAAGAAAAAACAGCAGTTCACCTAACACCAGGTACATCCATTCATTTAAAGAGTCATCATACTCCCTCGCAAGTTCTTTTCATTCGTTCTAAGCCATTAAAAGAACCTATCGCCTGGGCTGGCCCAATTGTTATGAATACACAAAAAGAACTGGAACAGGCATTTACCGATCTGCAGACTGGACAGTTCATCAAAGAAAAGGCACAATATTAATAGATTAAAATGTTCTATGTGAAATATTTCCAAGACAAAAAGGAGCTAACTATGATTAAAATTCAATTTGAACCCGAAAAGCATCGCAGTGCAGCTTATGACCAAGAAAAGTGTATCGGTGAATGCACCTACACAACGGACATCCCCGATGAGTGGAATATCAATCATACTTTTGTCGATTCAACTTATGGTGGACAGGGAATTGCCGGTCAATTAGTTGATCGGATCGTATCCGAAGCCACAAATCGTCACATCCACCTTTATCCGACTTGTTCTTATGCAAAAAAACGCATAGAAGCAAACCCGGATCATCAAGATCTATTAACAACACATTAAAAAGAAGCACGAGCCAGAAACTCGTGTTTTTTTGCCATATTTTCACACACTATTTTGTGTGATGATAATTCTGTATAAATCTTAGAATCAAGAAAAACCAAATCCCTATGGATATCCATTGTGAAGTGGATAAAATCCATATTCCTCTTTGTGGATCGCCACGCCAAAATTCTAATAGAAAACGCCCTATGGAATAGAAACCCAAATAAGCATATAAACGATGTCCTTTATAAAAATGAAGGAACAGAAAAAGCAGAAACTCCATACCGGCTTCTATCAGCTGTACCGGAATACGATTTGTTTCCATGGGATTGGCATAGATGGAGAAAGTAGGAAGTCCGAGAAATTCACTTTCCACGCCATAACAACAACCGCTGAAAAAACAGCCGATACGAGCAAAGGCATGAAATAAAGGAATCATCGGTACTAAAACGTTTGTCTGTCCATAGAAATCTTTATGAAATTCATAGCAATAGAAAACACTTCCTATGATAGCCCCTAACAGACCTCCATAAAATACAAAACCGGAAGAAACATAGTAGATCCATTGGTCCATATGGGCCGAGATTTCCGGTAAAGAAACTAGAATATAGAGAAGTTTAGCTCCTGCCAATGCGCCGATTCCGGCATAGCACAAAAGATAGGCGGACTGTTCTCTTTGTGCTTTAGGAATACAAAACAAGCCATAGATTAAGCAGGCAAAGGCTCCACACAGTGCAAAAAACGCATAGGAAGAAAGCACTATAGGTCCTAATTGAATTTGTGCCATAGACAAAAAAAGAGCACAATGGCTCTTATTGTAATGAAGCTCCTACACTGGCCAGTCCGCCTAACAGACAAGCACAGGCGACAAAACTTACTGCACATAATACAGTTCCGATAATGGAGCATACAAATCCGGCAGTGGCGATGCCTGTTGGATTTTCATTTCTTGCCTTGATGGAAAGAATAATACCAATCACACCGCAAATCAGTCCGAAAACAGCACCATACGCACCAAAGAAAATCAATACAATCGATACGATTCCAAGAACCAATCCCGCAATCGCTTTTCCATTTGATGGTTGTTCATTCATAATATTTCCTACTTTCTACACATTCAAATTAAATACATATGTTGGATCATCACTGAAGATATCCGCATATACATTTAGTTTTAAACCTGTATCTCCTGCCGGTTCTTCAAAACATAACTTACCGGATACATTTCCTCCGGAAGCCAAATCACCGGAATTCAATTCGTTTTCTAAATCAACCACAAAAGTTGTGGATTCTTCCTGACCCTGTGAATTTAACATCTTAAAGTAGTAAGGGTTATAATCAATTTTTTCATCCGATCCATTTTCAATTGTTACAGAAACGATTACGTATTCTTTTCCAGATTCTGGCGTGTTATAGCTAAAACCGGCACTTCTTTCTACACCAGTGACCGTGTATTTTACGCCATCTACATCCGCGGTTTCATTGACTCCATACTCTGATTTCGTTTCTTGTTCTTCTACTTTTTTCTCCTCTGTCGAATCATCTTTATTGGATGTATCCGATGATCCACAGGCCGTAATTCCAAACACCATAGCACTACATAGTAAAGCATATCCTAATTTCTTCATAACCAAACCTCCTGCATGAAAATAAAAAAACTTCTGCCTGCCTTAACTATAGGCAATACAGAAGTAAAATTGTTATGCTGGCAGCATCATATCAAAAAGAGATAAGATACCGATTCCTATCACCAAAAGAAGAAAATACGTCAAGGAAAGTATTCCCCATCGTACGAGTGATAAATCATATTTTGGTACTTTATGGCGATTACAGATTACCAGTTCTAAAAGAGCTAAGACTAAAAAACATGCGATTAAATACAAGTTGTCATGCTCAAAAGACGTATTTTTTTGTGTATCAATCGATAAAACGATACAAACACTTAAAATCCATCCGATCCAGGAGCCAACCTTTCCTTTACGACTTCGATTATTGATGCCCGGAAATATCCATCTCATTTCCTGAAGCTCGGCTTTTAACTGCGCCGCACTTTGAAATCGATCTTTAGGGTCCATACTCAAAGCTTTTCGAATAATTCTTTCAAAATGTCCCTTTACACTTTGATCCAACCGTCCTGTCAAAAGCACTTGTAAGAGTCTCCCGCAGGAATAAACATCACTCTGCACACCGGTTTGGGCAAATCCAAACTGTTCCGGTGCCGCATAACCGACACTTCCTAATAAAGTCGTATCTCTTGTCTTTGAAGGATCGTAAAAACGGGCAATATCAAAATCAAATAAGATTATTTTTCCATCTTGATAAAAAATATTCTCCGGTTTGATATCTCGATGAATGATCGGTGGCTTGAGTTGATGAAGACGCATTAAAATATCACAGAGCTGACACACAATATTTACCGCTTCCTTTTCTGAAAACGGAAGAATCTCGGCCAGAGTATCTGCCTGGATAAACTCTTCCGTAATGACTAACCATTCTTCTTCAATTTGTACATCGTATATTTTCGGTATTCCTTGCATTGGATGTTCCTGCAGTGCTTTATACACAAAATAATCGGCATGCTTCATCTTTCGCTGCACAAAAAAAGTCTGATCCATTTTGTTTTGTATCAGAGAAATTTTCTTCGTATCTGTGTCTTTAAACGTACTCACAATTTTAACTAAAGAAGGAACCATTTTTGTTGCCTGATTTCAATTCTTATTTTACCATACTTTTGAGAGGTTCTTATTATGATATCCACAACACAATTAACCACACTTTTAAATCAAAATACTCCATTAGACGACATTTTAGAAATTCTTCCTGACTTAGACTTCGTTTCCTATTTGGAAGCTTGTTTAGAAAAGAAAGATTTAAAAAAGAGCGAAGTAATTGAAAAAACAAATCTGCAGAAAAACTATGCGTATCAGATCTGCAATGGTACCAAGAAAGGAAGCAAAGAGAAGATCATCCAGCTGGCTCTGGCCATGCGTCTGAATTTACATGACACTAATAACTTGTTGTCATTAAGCAATAATGGCTTATTGTATGCCAAGGTAAAAAAAGATGCGATCTTGATCTATGCTTTACAACATCACTATAACTTATTCAAGACCAATGAGCTTCTAATTGCCCATGGTTTTGATGCATTGGATTAAAAAAGTACTGAAACCATTTTAGATTTCAGTACTTTTTCTATTTAAATGAATTTTTAAAACGTTCAAACGGACTTTCCTTTTGCCCTTTACGAAGCTGTTCATATAAGTCACGTTCTTTACGTGTCAACTTCTTTGGAATTTCAATCATCACTTCAACAAATTCATCACCTGTTTGACGAGAAGTTTTGACACCTTTACCTTTCAGACGAAATTTTGTATTAGGCTGTGTTCCTTCCGGAATTTTCAACTCGACATCACCATATACGGTTGGTACCTGCACACTGGTTCCGATTGTCGCATCCAAAGCACTGATTGGTACTTTAATGTAAATATCATTTCCTTCTCGTTTAAAGGTAGAATGTGGCTGTACGATGATTTCAATATAAAGATCACCATTTGGTCCACCGTTGGATCCACGTTCTCCTTTGCCTGCGATACGAATCTGTTGACCGGTAGAAATGCCAGCCGGAATTTTGATATCCAGCTTTACACGTTTATGCTCATAGCCCTTGCCATGACATTTGTGACAAACATGCGTAACTTTTTTACCCGTTCCATGACAATCCGGACAAACAGACTGCTGCTGAATCACACCAAACATACTTCTTTGTTGTGTCATAACATAACCGCTACCATGACATGTCGGACATGTCTGTACATCTTCAGGATGTTCGGCTCCACTGCCATGACAATGCGAACATTGTTCATCCACTTCTAAAGTAATGGTTTCGGTCTTACCAAAGATTGCATCCATAAAATCGATACGCATCTGCATATAGCGATCCTGCCCCTGACGAGGCTGATTAGCACTTCTTCGGGAGGAACCTCCAAAGCCAAATCCGGAGCCTCCAAAGAAAGAACCGAAAATATCATTCAAGTCCCCGAAGTCACTGAATCCACCCTGGAATCCGCCCTGACCAAAGGCACCGTCCATACCGGCATGTCCAAACTGATCATAACGGGCACGTTTATCTTTATCGCTAAGGACCTCGTAGGCTTCATTGATCTCTTTAAATTTATCTTCAGCCCCTGGATCCTTGTTTACATCCGGGTGATACTTCATGGCCAACTTTCGGTAGGCTTTCTTGATCTGATCCTCTGTGGCATCTTTGGCAACGCCCAGTACTTCATAATAGTCTCTTTTTTCAGCCATGATTTCCCTCCTTATCTCATGATAAAGTTCTAGCAACAGCTAGAACTTTAAAAATTAGTGTTTTTCGGTAAATTCACCATCGACAACATCATCATTAGTATGCGTTGTGTTGTCTTGTCCGCCCTGGTTAGCCTGCTGCTGATACATCTGCTGACCAGCCATCTGTGCGGCCTTTTCCAAAGCTTCTAATTTATTGCGGATATCTTCCATATTATTCTCATCCAGAGATTTCTGCAAGTCATCACGCAATTTTTTCGTTTCTTCTGCCTGTTTGGCATCAATTTTGTCTTTGCCATCCTCTAACATCGCATCGATCTGTGCAATGAATCCTTCGGCACGGTTACGTAAATCGATTTCATCTTTACGTTTTTCATCTTCGGCCTTATGTTCTTCGGCTTCACGAACCATACGATCGATTTCATCATCACTTAATCCGCTGGAGTTCTGGATCGTGATAGACTGTTCTTTTCCGGTTCCCTTATCTTTAGCGCTGACATGAACGATACCGTTGGCATCGATATCAAAAGTAACTTCGATTTGAGGGACACCACGTCGAGCCGGTGCGATACCTGTCAACTGGAAGTTTCCTAATTCTTTGTTATCGGCAGCCATTGGACGTTCACCCTGTAATACCTTGATATCTACAGCCGGCTGGTTATCTGCAGCTGTTGAGAAGATCTGCGATTTACTTGTAGGGATCGTTGTATTACGTGGAATCAATACGGTCATAACACCACCCATAGTTTCGATACCTAATGACAATGGTGTAACATCCAGCAACAATACGTCTTTTACATCACCAGAGATAACACCACCCTGAATGGCAGCACCCATGGCAACGGCTTCATCCGGGTTAACAGAATGGTTAGGATCTTTACCTAATGCCTTGCGTACAGCTTCCTGTACAGCCGGGATACGAGTCGATCCACCAACCAACAATACCTGGTCGATATCACTCTTAGACAATTTGGCATCACGCAATGCGTTTTCAATCGGAATCATTGTACGATCTACCAAAGATTTTGTCATTTCATCAAATTTAGCACGTGTTAATGTAGCTTCAAAGTGCAATGGACCACTGGCTCCGGCAGAGATAAATGGCAAGCTGATCTGTGTCTGCATAACACCACTTAAATCTTTCTTTGCCTTTTCAGCCGCTTCTTTTAAACGCTGTAAGGCCATTGTATCTTGTTTCAAGTCAATTCCGTTTTCTTTCTTGAATGTATCAGCCATCCAATCAACCAATACGTTATCGAAGTCATCTCCACCTAAGTGTGTATCACCGTTTGTCGATAATACTTCAAAAGTACCATCAGCCAAATCCAGGATACTAACATCGAAAGTTCCTCCACCTAAGTCGTAGATCAAAACTTTTTGTTCTTTATCTGTCTTATCAATCCCATAAGCCAAAGCAGCCGCTGTTGGTTCGTTGATAATACGTTCTACTTCCAATCCGGCGATCTTTCCGGCATCTTTAGTAGCCTGACGCTGAGCATCGTTGAAGTAAGCCGGTACAGTGATAACTGCTTTTGTGACAGGTTCTCCTAAATAATCTTCTGCATAAGATTTCAAATACTGCAGGATCATCGCACTGATTTCCTGTGGTGTGTATTGTTTTCCTTCGGCTTCTACTTTCTGGTTTGTACCCATCAAACGTTTAATGGATGAAATCGTATTTTTGTTGGTAACTGCCTGACGTTTAGCGGCATCACCGATAATACGTTCTCCGTTTTTAAATGCTACAACACTTGGTGTTGTACGATTTCCTTCCGGGTTAGGGATTACTTTTGAATCCTTACCTTCCATGACAGCCACACAGCTGTTTGTTGTACCTAAGTCAATACCAATAATTTTTGCCATAGTCGATTCCTCCTTTACTCACTTACCTTCACTAAGGCAGGTCTTAATATACGATCCTTTAACATATAACCTTTCTGCATCACTTCGATAACCATTCCCGGCTCTACACCTTCCTTGGCTTCCTGCATCAAAGCCTGCATCGTATTGTGATCAAAAGGTTGTCCCATTGCTTCAATTTCTTTGATTCCCTCATTTGTCAGCACATTGACTAACTGCTGATGAATCATTTCAAATCCTTTGACATAATTTAAAACTTCTTCATTTTCACTTTGAACCATCAAAGCTCTTTCCATACCATCCAAGATCGGAAGAAGTTCCAGTCCGGCCTGCTGGAAACGATATTTCTTTGTCATATCCGCTTCATTCTGCAGACGCTTTTTCATATTTTCTGTATCGGCATAGGCACGAGCTACATCGTTTTTAGCCTTTGCCAATTCTTCTTTCAAATTTTCGATCTCTGCTTCTAAAGGATTGACTTCTTCGACATTCGCTTCCTTGTCCGCATCATTCTGTTCTTTGATTTCCGGCTGTTCTTCCATCTTTTTTTCTTCTTTTTTCTCATTCTTTTTGCTCATCGTCATTTCCGCCTCCTTTTTGTGCAAAGACATCTTCAATCACGCTGGACATGTAATCCATCAGGGCAACCACTTTGGAATACTGCATTCGATTTGGCCCTACGACCATCAATTGCCCTTCCTCATCGTTGTTGTAATGAAATTTTGTCGTAACGACCGAACAATCTCCAATCTGCAACAACTCATTTCGCTGATCAATCTGAATCGCCACATTATCTTCTTGATCGGTCCACTGATGAAATAAGCTGGAGCTTTCCAATACAGCCATCAGCTCTTTCAGCTTATTTAAATCGCTGAATTCCGGTTGATACAACATATTGCTTCTTCCGGAAACCTTGACCTTTTCTGTGGCAAAACGCATAAATGCTGTCACAAAGGCTTCAAACAGCACTTCGTGACGAACAACCTTGGCTGCCATCAAAGGCTCGATTTCTTTCATCTTGTCAACGACTTCACTGATAGGTGTTCCTACCAGCTGATCATTCAACAAATCCGTACATGTCTTAATATCCTGTACCGATACTTCCGTACCAAAATCAAAGACTTTATTCTCTGTATGGCCCTGATCGGTCACGATAATGCCTACTGCACTTTTTTCACTGATCGGAATCAGTTGTACATGCTGAAGCTTTTGTGAACGACTGTCAGGCCCTAAGACAATGCTCGTTAGATTGGTCATGTGACTTAAGATATCACAGCTTTTTTCTACGACTTCATCCAATGAATAATGTCTTTCGGAAAATACCTGCTGCAAAGAATGTTTCACATTGGCATCCAGGTTGGTTTCCATCAGATTTTCTACATAGTACCGATATCCTTTTTGACTGGGAACACGACCGCTGGATGTATGTGTTTTTTCCAACAGGCCCACTTTTTCAAGGGCTGCCATCTCGTTACGAATCGTAGCTGATGATACCGGAAAATCCAACAGCTGCATCAAAGTCTTTGAGCCGACCGGTTCTGCACATCGTGTAAATTCATCGACGATCGTTTTAAAGATGATTTTTTGACGTTGTGTCAGTCCCATATCCAAGCCCCTTTCTAGCACTCTTGTTCTCTGTCTGCTAACAGTATATCATATTCTTTAGCAAACGCAAGGATTTAGTGCTAAAAATTCAAGAAATTTTAAATGCTTTTTCTTGTTTTGGTTTGCTACAATAGAAATATGAAACAAATAGAGTTTATAAACACAACCGTTTACGGTGCTGTAACACTAAAAGATGCGACCCGTCCCGATCAAAACAACATGGCTTTTCACGTATGTAACGATGAACAAGGTGTATTATCCAATCGAAAAGAGTTGGAAAAGATCACGATTCCGCTAGAAAACTGGGCTTTGCCATGGCAAAAACATACCGATCATTTTTATCATGTTACATCAAAAGATAAAGGAAAGGGGGCCTTTGATAAATATACCAGCATCATGGATGTCGATGCCCTTTATACAACCGAGCCAAATGTATTGATCGGTGTCTTTACCGCCGATTGTGTTGGTATCTTACTGGTCGATGAAACAACGCCTTGTCTTTGTGTGATCCACTCCGGATGGAAAGGTACCGTACAACAAATCACCGCAAAAACCATAGATCACCTCATTCAAAATCAGCTTATCCATCCCAAAACTACACAGGCTTTTTTTAGTCCCAGCCTGCAGTTTGATTCGTTGGAAGTAGGTATGGAAGTCATAGAACAGATACAGAAGCTGCCTATAGATACTTCTTCATATATTCGCAGGTTATCCAACGAAAAGGCTTTATTAGACAATCAGGGAATCAATGCCCAGATGTTGATCAATGCCGGTATCGCAAAAGAAAACATTCATCTATCTTCCATCGATACGCTAACCGATATAGACAATGGATTCAGTTATCGCAGAAACAATTGTTTAAAGGAATTTCCTAAATGCGGTGAACATTTCACCTATGGCTATATAAAAGAAAAAACCTCGCATTGAGGTTTTTACGCCTTTTCAGGCAAAGGATGAATAATTTGTATCCGTATTAGGAGGATACAGATATGATTAGTGGTCCTCATGGACAAGCTCATTGTAGCTAAAAACCATAAAAAAACAATTTATCTTTGTTATTTCGATGAAACAAAATATTTAAAATCGTTTTTCAAAAAGTTTTTAAATATCAAATCTTCTGAACAAAAATTTTATATTCTTTCCATCTTTCGCTATAATACATTTGAAAAGAGGAATGGATATGTCCAGAAAAAAAGAACTTCGTCAATCAAAGATTCGTCAGATTTTATTAGAAGAAAGCCGAGTACGCGTAATCGATCTTGCCAGAAGATTGGGTGTCACACCGGAAACCCTACGTAATGATATCAGTGAAATGGAAGCACAATCTTTACTGATTCGTGAACACGGCTATGCCCGTATTCAAAATCCGATGCAGGAAACCCCATTATTATTTCGAAATCAGGAAAATGCAGAAGCCAAAAAACGAGTCGGCATCCGTGCTTTAAACGAGATCCAGGATGGTTCGGTTGTCTTTTTAGATTCCGGAAGTACCGTTCTGCTGGGAATTCCTGCTTTGCAGGGTAAAAAAAGCTTGACCATCGTAACGAATTCTTTACCGTTAGCCCAACAATGCGCTGCCTTTAATTTCGATATTCTCTTTACCGGCGGTATGATTTATAATGCCGGATTACGCGCCTACGGAACCTTTGCCATTGAAATCATCGATCATGTACATATTGATCTTGCGATCATGGGAACTGACGGCTTTAAAGACTGTGAAGGCTTTACTTCCACCAACATCAATGAACTGGGATTTAAACGACATGTCATGAATCAAACTGAAAAGTTGATCATGGTCACAGACAGCTCCAAGTTTCATGACAAAGCCCCTTTCACATTTTGTAAATTCCGCGAATTTGATATGCTTGTGACCAACGAGATTTCACAGGATGATTTAAACCTTGTCAAAGATATAAAAAAGATCATCCAGGTCTAAGCCATAGGATGATCAATTGTTAATACAAGATATACTTTTTTATCCGATTTGATATGTGCCAATAAATTTTCTTCAATTTGAGAAGGCGTCATTGTTTCATCATACGGAATGACCAGATCAAAGACCAGATTTACGTGTGTTGGACCGGATACGATTCGAAAATCATGAAAATTCCAGGAAACACCCAAAGCTTGTATCGCATCGACGACAAGCTTTTTATAATGCTCAGTCAACGGATCATTGACTTTGACAGGATCCATATGTAGAACCAGTTCGATACCCATCGCTTTTTTGATTTCTCTTTCAATATTGTCAATGGCATCATGCACTTTAAAAATATCATCCGAAGCATCGACTTCCACATGTGCACTGGCAAACAAACGATTAGGTCCATAATTATGAATCATCAAATCATGAACGCCTAATACTTCCGGGCTCTTTAAGATAAAGCGATCTATTTTATTCACCAAGTTCGGGTCTGGCGCTTCTCCCAATAGCACATTTAAAACTTCACGAATCAAGGTATAAGCATTATATAAGATAATGAATGAAACGATGATTCCCATGTACCCGTCTAAATTCCATCCAACTAACGGAGAGATCAACGTTGATAAAAAGACAGCGCCCGTTCCCATGACATCACTGATCGAATCTAATGCCGTTGCCTCCAACAAAGAAGAATCATACACTTTAGAAAGCTTTTTATTGTAAGCATACATCCATAATTTAACAACGATGGAAATGCCTAAGATCACAAGTGTGACGATGCGAAAGTCGATGGCTGAAGGATGCAGGATCTTTTCGATACTTTCTTTAGCCATTTCAATACCGATATACCCTACGATCAATCCTACAAACAAGGAAGCAATGGTTTCACTTCGCTCATGGCCAAAAGGATGATCTTCGTCAGCCGGTTTATTGGATACGACAAAAGAGACGATGGAGATGATATTACTGCAGGCATCGGACAAGTTGTTGATCGCATCAGCACGAATGGAAACGCTGTTGACAATCACTCCGATAACATATTTGATCACAAATAAAAACAGGTTAGCTAAAATCCCGATAAAACCGCATAGTCTTCCTACAGCACTTCTAACACCTGAATCTTTCGTGTTTTGATAATCTTTTACGAATCGTTTGACTAATAAATTTACCATACCGCGATTGTATCAAAACACTTTAAGGCATTCAATCAATTTTAGTTACGTTATTCTTACTTTTATGGTACAATACTTGGGTACGGAGACGTATCGAAGTGGTCATAACGAGCTCGACTCGAAATCGAGTTGCCTTCACGGGCACGTGGGTTCGAATCCCACCGTCTCCGCCATTATTCTATATAGTAGTTTGAACGGTAAATTATTGTAATTTATCGTTTTTTAAGTTTTAGAACACTTTTTGAATTCCTTCCATTTCTGTCAAAATAAATCTTTCTTTCCTTTTAATCTCTTTCTAATCCTCTCAAAAACTTCATCATGTGTATATTTTTCATCCGTCATTTCCGCAAGATGATCTGCTTCAGATAACCTTGTTTCCAAGTCATCTATCGATTTATAATATTTATCAATAATGAAATTTACAGTATCTCTGCCCATTTTCAATCCGTTTGATTCAATATAATCTATCATTTCAATAAGTTGTTTTTGAATACTATTGTTTTTGTTTTCATCTTGCTACCTGTTCTTTATGAATCTTCATATGTTTGAATCTTTTAAAATATCCTCAAGCATTTCATAAACTAGAATTTAAGCCTTACTCAATCCAACACCATTTTTTAAGCTTAATATAACCTGTCATATTCATAATTAAAGTGATTCGAATTTACTAACACCTTTAACTTTTCTTCAGATATCACACGGTGTTTTTTAATTTTATACTATTTTGAGCAATATTTTATTCCATCATCATTACCTTTATTTTCTATCGACTATATATAGTATAACACTATTAAGATCATAAACTTTTTTCATTTATTCGAATTATTTCCTTTCAACAAGCCTTTATAAAAGAGTATAAAACTAATCAGGATGAAAATCACCCTGATTAGTTTTCTTTACTTAATTAACCAAGCATAGTCTTGACGACAATCTACGACATAATCCACATAAACCTTTTTATTAATGATTTGATAAATCATTAAATATCTTTTTCCAAAAATGACATAGCGGTATTTATATTTCGCAATATACTCACTGTCCAACCATGGATAACGAGTTGGCATAAATGAAAGTGAAGAAGATGTTTCTTGAAAGTCCTTCGTTAGTTTCCTTGCTGCTTCTGGGCTAACCTGTGCCAAAAAAGCCGCATGAGATACCAATATCTTTGTTGCCTTCTGCGATACAATGACTTGATATTCATTCATTTCTTCCATTTTTAACAACCTCTTCAATTATCTCGTTCATCATTTTGGATACCTGATCTACGCTATATCCAGTGTTGCCAAGGAGGCGTTCTTCTTCAACAGAGACTAACTCTTCCCGTAATTTCAACATTTTCTCTCTTTGCTCATAAGTCTCCAAATCCATTACAACCAAATCTCCCTCACCATTTTTCGTCAAGAAAACAGGTTCTTTAGTTTGCCGGCAAAGATCAGCAATTTCATTATAGTTTTGGCGAATAGCTGCAGATGGTCTAATGTTCATAACTTCCTCCTCATAGTATAATTATATCAATATTATACACGAAAAGTGCTATATTTGTAGAATAAAAGCCAGAATTCTATGATATCCTGGCTTAAAGTGTATATTATGATTGATTGTTTAAAATCCTTATTTTGTTAAAATCTGTAAGATCCAGTCTTTATCCTGTGTGGTTTTCATTTTTTCTAAGACCACTTCATCTTCCAGTGCAGTACAAACTTTGGATAAGACTTCCATATGTTCTCCGCCTTTGCCGGCAATGCCGATGACAAGCTGCGCTTTTTCTTCACCGAATATTACACCATCTGGATACTGCAACAGCACAATACCGGTTTTCTTGATGGTATCATCTCCATGTGTCGTACCATGCGGAATGGCTAGTCCCATACCGATATAGGTCATGACGATCTTTTCACGCTCTAACATGGCTGGTACATAATCTTCCGTAACATAGCCTAGTTGAACTAACAGCTCGCCGGCAGCAGTAATGGCTTCTTCTTTAGAAACTGATTTTTGTCCTAACAGAATGCCATCTTTGATCAATACATCCGATGCGAATAAAGAGCTTAATTCTTCTTCCGGTTCTTCCGGTGTTGCCTCTGTCACTAAAGCATCTCCGGTAGAAAGCTGGAAATACAATTCATCAAGGGCCGGATCGGCCAAAAAATTCTTGATTGTTACTAAAACCGCCTGTGGCGCACATGCCTTTGCCCGGTCCTGCAGTACCGTTTGCACAACGGCAATGTCACCATCCGAAGGTATATTATCGACTGAAGTATTTGTCACTACAATATCCGGACGAACTGCTTTTAATCGATTTCTAAATTTTGTTGCACCCATTGCGCTGGATCCCATACCGGCATCACAGGCAAAGACAATTTTCTTCGCATTGAAAATATTTTGTGCACTGATCAATCCTTTTGCCTGTGCTTTCATTCCACTGACTTGATTTTGGGCTTCTTCCAAAGACTGTGATTTTGTACTTGTCATTTTAATGATCGGACTGGCAATCGCAAAAGAAACACCGGCGGCAAGAATAACGCCTATTGCGGTAGGAATGATCGCATCCTTGGGAGCCATCGACATAAACGCAATGATCGATCCCGGAGAAGCCGGCCCCTGCAAGCCACATCCCATCAATGCATAGAAGGCAATCGCGCATATGTTTCCTAAAATCGGTGCAATGATCACGATCGGATTCATTAAAATATAAGGGAAATAAATCTCATGAATTCCACCAAAGAAATGAATGATGATCGCACCCGGTGCGGAATCTTTAGTTGCCTGATCCTTGGAAAAGATCCAATAAGCTAACAACACGCCGAGTCCCGGCCCAGGATTGGCCTCCAGCATATACATAATCGAGCGACCGGTTTGAGAAGCTTGTTCAATACCAATCGGTGTAAAAATGCCATGATTGATCGCATTATTTAAGAACAAGACTTTGGCCGGTTCCACAAAAATCGCTACCAGTGGTAAAAGGGCATGATTGATGAGAACGTTAACCCCCATCATTAATATCGCTAAGATAGCTTCCATCAACGGACCGATCAGGTAATACCCGAAAATCGCCGGGATCATACCAAAAATACCGACCGAGAAATTATTGATCAATATCTCGAAATCGGCAGGCATATGCCCTTCCATCATCTGATCGAATTTTTTAGAATTTATCGCTTTTTAGCTTCAAAACAATAAAATATGAACCAATACACTATGCTTTTCTCTTTTTTACCATCCAAAATAATCCGTTTTCCATGTCTTTTATCCATCATTCCCACCAGATCATCCGCTTCGCATCATTTTGTTTCTAGCTTAAATTAACGCTATAATCAAATCCATAGTGGAAATAATGGAATACTCTATCCTAAAAAATGAATAATTTACTTCGATTCAAACTATTAGAAATGGTAAGTCCGGTACTTCTTATCATACTATATATCCCAAAAATCACTACACAACCAAACCTGTACATCAAGCTAATTCAGACTTTACTTTCAAGCATAACAAAGGAACACATCCCTAATTAGAAAAAGAAATTTAAACACATTCATGATATCATGATATTTAAAATAACTTAGATTCAAATTCATCAAATATAGAAGAAGCCAGAAAGCTACATTCAATCAAATCACAATAATTTCAATCATTTTCCATACAGATCCTGGGTATTCAAACATAACTTATACTTCATCCATTTTTAAATATCCACAAATAAAAGGACTGCATAGTTTAATCAATACAATCCTGGTTTTTATATTATAAATCTTTAGTATTTGGAACAGTCTCATTTGAATACTATCGATCAAGTAATCGCTTTTCACCCTCCAGTTTTTTAATATGACTTATTTCCTGGCTTACTTCTAAGCATCCTAAGTATTTCCCTTGATCATTACGGACCGAAAAATATTGTATCAAAATAAACTGACCGCGCATTTGAATCCAAAACGACTCACTCTGTCTTTTACCACTTTTAAAACCTTCAAGAATATCTTCTACAATATGTACACTCGCTGATGGATGACAATTGCGTACATTTCTTCCAATAACAGAAACAGAGCGAGCGAATATACGATCTTTAGGTTTTGAAAAGAAGGCCACTTTATCATGCTCATCCACAAAAGTAATATCAACCGGCAAGCTTGAAAACACTCCAATCAATTGTTCTACATTCATTCTTCCTGTTTGTAAATCAATATATCCTTGTGGTAAATCTTTAGTTCCTTCTGTATGTTGATCAAAAGATACATTCGGCTCATCCATAAAAGCAAAACCATATTCAAAACTTTCCTGAAGTAATTTTTTATCCGTTTTGTCATCCATTTCTTCTTTTGCACATGGGATTAATATCCGTTTTTGCATAACGATAAGGCTTGAATAAGTGACATACAATTCACCTAAATCCTTTTGTACTGTGGACTCTTCACAATTTTGTTCAAGATCTAGTTTTACCTTCTTTAATATTTCTCTAGCCTTATTATTCATAGACCACATCAGGCTTACACCTTCAAAACATGGATCTGTTTTTTCTAAAAATGGAAACAAGATATTCTCTAATTTTTTCATGTGTTTATCATAATCGTCCAGATGACAAACACGTTCTATTAATTGTTTTTTGGTGTTTGGTTCTGGTAATTGAACAATCACTTTTTGGAGATGTAATAAATATTGATCTAAACATTCATTTTCTTGTAATAACGATCCAAGAAAGGTATTTTCATCTAAATCTTGTATGATATATTTTTCTAAATGTTGTCCAAACAAATTCATTAACATAGGTACTTGTTTTAATGCTTCTTCATGAGATAATCCATTTTTGATGCGATGGTTTTGTACTAGAAAAATGTCTTTTGGTTGAATGGATTCAATCGTGTCTTTATAGGATTCATATAAAGTTACTTTATCATCCGTAACTAAAAGTTGATCTACATACGCAATTAAACGCTCAATTTTATTTTCCATGATTTTCCTCCTTGCGTTTTATCTTTTTCTCAGTTTTAGTATACACTAAAAGTGGCTGCATTTATTAGATGTTTTATCTTTTACAGGTACTAGCGGTAAGCACATTGAATATAGTTATACATAAAACACTATAGATGAACTGTCTTTAGTTTTTCTTACGATACAATATAAAACATTCACACAGTAAATTTGTCCCAGGCACTGAATTGTCCATTATTAAGTAAAAGAGATCTTAGGGAAAAATTAATAAATCGATACCCCCATACTTTCACATTCTTCTTTAAATGATTCAGGAAGATGGAAATCACTGACTATGATATCGGCTTCTTTCATCGAACAGAATTGATAAGAGCCATCTTTATCGATTTTAGAAGAATCCATCAAGATCACGACCTTGCGGGCATTTTGAATCACAATTCTTTTTACCTGTGCATCCTGATACGATTCACACGTAAAACCAGAATTTTTACTGAAACAAGTCACACCCATAAATACAGTATCAAAATTGACATGTTCCAAAAATTGAACCGCATCAACCCCTGTCAGTGACAAAGAGTTTACATTGATGGTTCCTCCAGCTAACATACAATGAGCCTGTTTCAAGCGAGACAGCTCTACTGCACAGGAAATCGAATTGGTGAAGATGGTACAAGGCTGATCCTTTAAAACATTCGACAACATGGTTGTTGTACTGCCAGAATCAATAAAAATTGTTTGATTTGGTTTCACCAGTTCTAACGCCTTATGGGCAATTATCTTCTTCTCTTCTGTATTTCGAATATAACGTTTCTTTAATACATCATCATTTCCTGTAACGATTTCCAAAGACTTCGCGCCTCCATGGATACGAACCAGCTTTTGTTGCTCATCCAATGCTTTTAAATCGGTCCTTAATGTCATATCCGAAACTGATGGAAAATGTTCCTTCAATTGATTAAACGTTACATTTCCTTGTTCATTGACATAGCGAACGATATCATTTCTTCGCTTTTCCATACCTTCCATATATAAACCTCCTGCAGCCTGTCTGCAGGAGCAGACAGACTAAGCTTCTTCTTTAAAATGACTCAACAGGTATTCTTCGGCTTTTGGGCACCACAATCCTTTGTTAGCTCCCACAATATCCGCCAGCTTTCCATAACGAGAATCCTGCGCCTCTTTGGAACGCAGATCTTCCAATGCGATTAATGGCATAGAGATATGCGTATAGATCAATTTCTTTCCTCCGGGGATCTTCGGCAAATTCAATGTCGTTTCGGCAACCGCATCCAAACCGCCAATATGCGTTACCATAACAGCCGGGTTGATTCGACCTTGTGCCGTCAACTCTAAAGATTCTATCATATCCGCTGTATTTCCACCGGTTGTTCCCATCACATGCGTGGAATTATAATGCACATCATAGAAATTCATCTTTGCGCTAAACTGATTATCCGTTGGACCGGCAAAGAAATTCAAACAGCCATCTCGCCCTAATATGCCACTGGATTGTTCGACAACAGCCGCAACCGGTGCATAACAGAATACATCATCAAAGCCTGTTCCACCTGTCATTTCGCGTAAATATGCCACTGGATCTTCTAATTTACCTGTATTCACAAAGTGCAAGTCAATACCGTCTTTTTTGGCATCTTCGATTGGAAATAAATGGGCTGCCCGATCCAAACGTTCCTGGTTTACATCCGTCACCACAATCATACCAGGACGAATATCCCGATGCAAAGCATAGGTCAATGCGCCTAATCCCATCGGTCCGGCCCCCGCCATGATGGCAAGCTTTCCACCTTTTTTGATGCCCATCTCATGAGTATAAACGCCTATTTTTGTATGATAGGCTGCATTAAATGCTCCAATACTGCATGACATCGGTTCAGCCAAGGAAGCTTCGTAATACGCTTTTCCTTTATACTCTAACAGACATCCTAACTCCATGACCTCGGCAGGAATGATACAATATGTCGCATCGCCTCCGAAAAACTCATAAGAATACCCCGGTGACCACATCGTTCCTTTGTAGTTTAATGCCGGCTGCAATGTAAATTTCATACCCGGTTTAAACTTGTCCTGATGTTTGGCGCCGACCTTAACGATATCACCGGCCATTTCGTGTCCCATAATAGCCGGGTGATCGGCTACATCTTCATGCACCCTCTTGTGTTTCGTTCCTAGAATAGCACATTTGTAAGTGGACATACAAATGCTGTCGGAGACAACCTTGACCAGGATTTCATCTTCTTTAATTTCCGGCAACTCAAATTCATCTAACCGTAAATCATTCGCCCCATGTAAGCGTACTGCCTTAACTTTCATTTTAACAACTCTTTTCCCTTTTTATTGTCGTTTCAAAAGTTACAGCTTTATATTATCACTAAAAAATAGGTTGTCAACTGTTAAAACAACAATTTATATTTGACTTTCAACAATCTCGATGGTATTCTGTTTTTATCAAAAGAAAAGGAGACTTACTATGATCTATACCGTTACTTTTAATCCCTCGCTAGACTACATTATCCAAGTCGATCATTATATGACCGGTCAAATCAACAAGACCACCTATGAAAAGATCCTGCCCGGTGGAAAAGGCATCAACGTCGCCATCGTTTTAGCAAATTTTGGTCATGAAAGCACAGCATTAGGCTTTATGGCCGGTTTTACCGGAAAAG
Organism: Faecalicoccus sp.; assembly: GCF_036552745.1. NCBI lineage: Bacteria > Bacillati > Bacillota > Erysipelotrichia > Erysipelotrichales > Erysipelotrichaceae > Faecalicoccus > Faecalicoccus sp. The sequence goes on along the minus strand of NZ_JAXKBY010000093.1, from coordinate 12,204 downwards.
AAATTGAACATCGTTTGGAAAACTTTGGCTGCTCTTCTTCCTTTATCCAAGTTAAAGAAGGATTTTCCCGTATCAATGTCAAAATGAAATCCGATGAAGAAACCGAAATCAACGGAATGGGACCTGCTATCCAACAGGAAGATATTGAAAAGCTGTTTGATCAACTTAAAGTTTTAACCGACCAGGATATTTTAGTTATCTCCGGCAGCATTCCTAGTACATTACCCGATACAATGTACGAACAAATCATAGAATATGTACAGCCGAATCACTGCAAGGTTGTAGTTGATGCCACAAATACGTTATTGATGAAAGTTTTGCGCTATCATCCGTTTCTAATCAAACCCAATAATATTGAATTAGGTGAAATCTTCGATGTAACCTTAAATACGCAGGAAGAAGTGATTCCCTATGCGCATAAGCTGCAGGAGCTGGGTGCTCGTAATATTTTAGTATCCATGGCCGGTAAAGGAGCCGTTTTATTGGATGAGAGTGGCAAAGAATATCGATTACCGGCTCCGAGAGGAAATGTGATCAATTCTGTTGGTGCCGGTGATTCTATGGTAGCCGGTTTTATCTCCGGTTGTATCGAATCCAATTATGATTATGAATATGCGTTTTTAAAAGGGGTATGTAGTGGCAGTGCCAGTGCTTTCTCAGAAAACTTATGCACCAAAGAAGAAGTAGAAGCGTTAATGAAAACCATGAAGCTTTAATAAAGCTGTTGCGATTTAAACAACAGCTTTTTTTCGTTGTCTTCCGATGCACCAAGGAAAGAATCGTTTTATGATTTGAAAACAAATACCACATAGAGCTAATGTGAGAACCGTAAGAAGTAGCGACAATATAAAATTTTCACGAACCGCATCTGTGCTCCAACATAACAATATAGATACAACTTTAATCAGTATTCGATAAACCGGGCCATGTACACAAAGAATGACTAGACTTATCTTACCCAGGTATTCTAAAATCCTATTTTTATGCAAGAGCACCGAGAATATCCATGCCGACACAATACCAAGCATTGCGGTTACATACCACATAATTCCTTGATTTATAAAACAATAAGAAAAGAAAAAACTCATCGTCAACAAAAAGACAATACAAACCCTTTGATAAGAAATAGAATGGGCTTGTAGTCTTTTATCCGCTTTGGACAAAGAGAAAAACGAACCGATTTTATAAAATAGGATATATCCAAACGCTTTGTCTATTCCCCATGGTAAAGAAGGCAGCCCGGCAAAGATATAGATTGCACTCATACAAAGAACAACAGGAAAACTAAGATCATATCTATACTTTTTTCCTATTCTTACAAGTGCATTGAACAATACGGTCACGATAAAAAAACAAGGTAAAAACCATAAATGAACATTAAAACTCAGATGCTCATACATACCAGATACCAGACCTTCAATCGCTTGTATAAAAGATATATCCGCACTCCTAAAACTTTTCTCAAATAACTGCCAATATAAGATCGTTGCCATGCCAAAACAAAAATACGGCCGCACTATGGTTTGTAGTCGTTTTTTAATATCGTCCCTGATTGGTTTCTCTTTATAAACCCAACCGGCCGCAAAGAAAAATAAAGGCATATGAAACGAATAAATCCATCGATAAGCTACATCATTATAGTAAATATGACCCAGCACCACGAAAAAAATGCCGATCCCTCTTAAGATATCTATGTAAGAGAATCGATTTTGTTCGATGAATATATTGGCACGGGATCTGTTTTCTGTCATGTTCTACTCTTTCTATTGAATCATTATATCATTTTTAATGACCGATTATTAAAACAAGTATTCTATCCACAAAAAGAAAACACTGTGATTTCTCACAATGTTTCTAAAATACCATTTGTACCAGTAACATATAAAATACCGTTCCTGCCGCAATCGACAACAACATATTTCGTTTCCAGAGATGAATCCCAACTACGACAAAGATCGCCAAAAGCTCCGGAATCGCATGATTGCCACTCCATAGACTGACATTTCGTAAACAGTAAATAATCAAGAGTCCAAATAAGGCTCCCGGTAACACTTTCCCTAAATATTGAATATATTTTGGGGTTTCTTTATGGGCCGGAAAGACTAAAAAAGGAAGAAATCGGGTAATCATCGTTCCCAAGACGCACATGGCCACCGTTATGATCTGTTGTACAAGGCTCATACTGTATCCTCCTCCTTTTCTTCCATGCGTTTTCTGGCAGCACTTAAACAAATTAAGATACCGGCAATGGCAGGAATCATAAAATTATCCGCACTAAAAAACAGCAACATCAACAAAGAAACGCCCAACCCAATATACGAATTCAAATGATTCTTATCTTTTAGATACTGTTCTAAAAAGATCACCACAAACATAGCAGTCATCACAAAGTCTAAACCTTCGGTATTAAACGTGATCAAAGGCCCAAATAAACCACCTAGCGTAGCTCCCAATACCCAATAAATCTGATTCAACAGGGTCACAAAGAACATGAACCAGCCTGGATCTACATCTTGGGGAATATCGGCTGTATAGTTCACAGAAAAAGTCTCATCGCACATACCAAAGATCAAATAAATCTTTTTCCAACCCATTCCTTTAAATCGATCCAACATGGAAATTCCATAAAAAATATGGCGCGCATTTAAGATCAAAGTAACGATAAATGCCTGCAGTGGATCAAAAGCCCCCAACAAAAAATTGACACAGACAAATTCCACACTTCCCGCAAAGATCGTCATGGCCATCAACATTGGATACCAGAAGCTAAAACCGGATACATGCATATAAATTCCATACGACATCCCCAAGAATAAGAAACTCGTCATGATCGGAATGGTATGGGGAAAGGCACATTTCAACGCTTTCATTTTTACATTTGTTTTCATGATCACTACCTTACCACCAAGTTTTTCTTCATTCAATATGAAACCATGATAAAATAGAAACCATGAAACAAGTAACCGTAGGTATTTTAGCCCATGTCGATGCCGGAAAAACCACCAGTATCGAAAGTATGTTGTATATAGCCGGAAAGCTGAAAAAGACCGGTCGTGTCGATCATCAGGATGCATTTTTAGACTACGATGCCCAGGAAAGAGCACGTGGGATCACAATCTATTCCAAGCAGGCCTTTTTCCACTATAAAGATACCGATATCACCATTATCGATACACCCGGCCATATTGATTTTTCCAGTGAGATGGAGCGTTCTTTACAAGTGTTGGATCTGGCCGTATTGTTGATCAATGGGCAGGATGGAGTACAATCCCATACCAAAACCATCTGGGAATGTTTAGAGCACTACCATGTTCCTGTCTTGATCTTTGTCAATAAGATGGATATATCCTATCAATCGCAAACCGATCTGTTACACGATCTGCAGACACATTTATCATCGAATATCGTTGATATAACTTTAGAGGATGCCCAGGAACAAATCTCTTTATGTGATGAAGCGTTATTGAATGAGTATTTAGAGAACAACACATTATTCAAAGACAGCTTACAAATCAGCTTTGCCAAACGAACATTTTTTCCGGTTCTTTTTGGAAGTGCTCTTAAAAATGAAGGCATTGAACGATTGATGGATACGATCATTGATTTATCTCTGGAAAAAGAATATCCAAGTGAATTTGGTGCCCGCGTCTTTAAGATCACAAAAGATGAACAGGGAAATCGCTTAACCCACATCAAGATTACCGGAGGAAGCCTAAAGCCAAAACAAATGATCACAGAAACAGAAAAAGTCGATCAAATTCGATTGTACAATGGTCAAAGCTATCAGCTGCTGACACAAGCACATGCCGGTATGGTCGTTAGCTTAAAAGGAATAGAAAACCTTTCTATTGGCCAGGGACTTGGTTTTGAAAAAGACAGTCTTGCCCCTTCTCTATCTGCCTATTTAAATTATCGTCTGTTGTTGCCGCCAGATAAAAAACCGATTGAAATGATGCCAGTCTGCGATCAACTGATGAAAGAAGATCCCAGCCTTGAAATCGAATATAATGAAAATACCCATCAGATTTCTTTACGCCTTATGGGCGAAATACAAATGGAGGTCCTCCAAAAGAGAATTCAGGAACTCAGTGGTGTAACTGTCGGATTTGGTTTGGATCATGTGCTCTATAAAGAAACGATTGCCGATAGTGTCATAGGTATGGGGCACTTTGAGCCTTTACGTCATTATGCCGAGGTTCATGTTCGACTGGATCCCTTACCTCGTGGAAAAGGGTTACAGTTTGAAAATGAAGTCAAAAGTGATGATTTAGCTTTAAACTGGCAAAGATTGATCCTAAGCCATCTACAGGAAAAAGTACATCGAGGGGTTTTGACCGGTTCACCGATCACCGACATGAAAATCACACTGATTGCCGGTAAAAGTCATTTAAAACATACCGAAGGCGGTGACTTTCGACAAGCCACATATCGCGCTGTACGCCAGGGATTAAAAATGGCACAGTCTATCCTGCTGGAGCCGTATTATCGATTTACATTGACTTTACCATCACAGCGTCTAAGTAAAGCCCTCTATGATTTAGATCTAAGAAAGGCAAAGGTAGAAATCAAAGAAATCGATGCACAACAGATGGAAATCACAGGGATTGCCCCGGTACGTACCATGATGAACTATCAAAATGAAGTCATTGCCTACACAAAAGGACTAGGAAAATTCAGTTGTGCACTCGATGGCTATTATCCCAGTGAAGAGCAGGATAAAATCGTTGAGGAAATTGGATATGACAGCGAATCCGATCTCAGAAATCCAACCGGATCTGTCTTCTGTGCCCATGGTTCCGGCTTCTATGTTCCTTATGATGAAGTCCAGGAATATATGCATATTCAAACCAAGAATCAAAACACTTCCTCTTATCAGGCAGTTAAGCATACCGTCAAAGAAGAGGAACTGAAGAAAGTCTTCAACAGTCTTGGCGGACGAAATAAAAAAGAAGAAAAGAAACCGAGAAAGCCTAAAAAGAAAATTGATTTTGATACACAACCAAAAGAAGTTGTGCAAAGAAAAGAAGACTGCTTGATCATTGACGGCTATAACATGATCTACAGCTGGGACAATTTAAAACTTTTGGCTACTCACAATATAGAATCGGCTCGTGATGCCCTAATCGATGCGATTTCTAATTATCAAGGTTATCGACAAATCAAGATCTTGTTGGTGTTTGATGGATATCGAGTTCCTAATAATTATGGTTCATCTTATCGACAGGGTGGATTGGATGTCATCTATACAAGAACCGGGCAGAGTGCCGATCAGTACATTGAAAGAAAGGTTCATGAGCTAAAAGATAAATATCGCATCACGGTGGCCACCAGTGATGGCTTGATTCAAAATTCCATCTTGGCAAACGGGGCGCGTCGTATGTCCAGCAAAGAACTGGAAAACCAAGCCCTATCGATCAACAAAAAAGCATTGCATCATCTGCAGCAGAATCACTAAATCCTGCTTGCTTACGCAATGCTTTTCTTTTGTGCCACAAAGACCCAAAAACCTTTATCACGATTTACTTTTCGTACCGTACACTCTTTTTCTTCCAAATACTGAATAGCACTTTGAGCACCGTGTTGTTTACGCATCACCAGCCAAAAGCGGCCATCATTTTCCAAATGTTCCAGACATTCATCAAACAAGCGATAAATCACTTTTTTCCCGGTACGAATCGGCGGATTCAATAAAATACATTCAAATTGACCTTCGTGCACACCATCCTGGCAAAACACATGCGCTTGTACATGATTTTCGACTATGTTCTTTTTCGCAAGTTCAACAGCCTTTTCATTGATATCAATCATGGTCACTTGGGCATTCCATTCTCTTTGACAAACGATACCAACAGGCCCGATACCACATCCAAGATCCAACATCGAAGAAGGTCTATCCTCTTCTTTTAACACCGTCTCCAACAAGATCCTTGTTCCGGTATCCAATTTATCTTTACTGAAAACTCCGGAATTGGAATGAAGTCTATAAGATTTTCCGTTGATCTGAAAAGAAAGAATCTGTGGCTTATCTTGTAAGGTCTTATCATTTTCAAAATACTGACTCATGCTTCCATTATACATTGGAAAATAAAAATGCGCCAACACTAAGTCAGCGCAATTTCTTTACTTTTCTACTTCAAAGACAACAGCTCCTAAAGCCGGTACATTCACTTCAATCATGAATGGCTGATTATGTCTAGGAATACGGATAGAGTGACATGTCTGTGGTGTCTCATTATCCCAGGTACCATGATATTTCTTCCATTGTGTATTCAATACTTCTTTATAGACCCCTTTATCCGGTACACCGAATTGTTGGTGATCATAACCATTCGTAGAGAAGTTTAAAATAATGACATAATCTTTCTTTTCCCCTCTACGAATATAGGAGAACATATTTTGCGATTGATTATCCGCATCGATCCATTGGAAACTGGACCAGTCATAATCTTTATTCCAGAAGGCATCATTTTCGTAATATAACTTGCCTAAGTCTTCAAAGAAATGTTCAAAGGCGTCATGCATCGGATATTCACGCAAGAACCAGTCACAGCTCTTTTGTTCATCCCATTCACGCAGCTGTCCGATATCATTTCCCATAAAGTTCAGTTTCTTACCAGGATGCGTAAACATATACGTATATAAAGCACGTGCCTGGGCAAATTTATCATCGTAACTTCCCCACATCTTATCTACGATCGTACACTTTCCGTGTACCACTTCATCATGGCTAAACGGCAAGATAAAACGTTCTGAATAGAAATAAGCCATAGAGAAAGTCACATCATAGTGATGCCATTGGCGATAAATTGGATCTTTCTTTAAATAAGCTAAGGTATCATTCATCCATCCCATATCCCATTTATAGTCAAATCCAAGTCCACCATCCAATGTAGATTTTGTGACATTTGGAAAATCGGTAGAATCTTCCGCAATCAACATAATACTTCCGTTATGTGCTTCATTCAGCATATAATTCATCCGTTTCATGAAATCACAGGCACCTTCATTAACACCATTGTTTTTATTGCCGTGCCAATAGATCGCATTGGAAATCGCATCCATGCGCAATCCATCAAAATGATACACTTCCAGCCAGAAATTGGCAGCACTCATCAAGAAAGAGCGCACTTCTTCTTTCCACAGGTTAAAGTTTAATGTATCCCATTGGGAATTGGCATCTTCTTCTCGATCGTACTCATACGTTGGTGTTCCATCAAACAGACGAAGTGCATAATCATCACGTACAAAGTGAACCGGCACAAAATCCATGATGACACCGATACCCGCCTTATGCAGTTCATTGACAAAACGCATCAGCTGTTTATTTGTTCCATAACGTGATGTGCTGGAGAAATATCCTGTACACTGATAGCCCCATGAGCCATCAAACGGATATTCATTTAAAGGCATAACTTCTACATGAGTATAATGTTTTTGCTTACAGTGAATAATCAATTCTTCAATGATCTGGTCATAATGTACGAATTCTTCCATATCTTCGTCCTTGATCCAGCTTCCTACGTGCATTTCATAAATATTCACCGGTGAATCAAAACCTTTGTTTCGTTTCTTCATCCATTCTTGATCTTCCCATTCATCAAATTTCAAAGAAGAAATGATACTGGCATTATTGGGTCTTAACTCACTATAAAAGGCATAGGGATCGACTTTATCAATCGTATCTCCATTTGCACGCACGACACGATATTTATAAGAATCTCCTTCTTTGGCATTTCGTATCGTACAAGACCAAATACCCTGGTCATCTTTCTTCATGACATTCTTTTTTTCATCCCAGTTGTTAAATGTTCCGATAACGGAAATGGATTGAGCATGAGGTGCCCAAACTTTAAATTCAACGGATTTTGGTTTGACATGCGCTCCGAAAATATTATACGCTCTTAATTCTCTTCCTTCGAAAAAGGCTTTTGTCTTTTTATGGTCCATAAAACCCGAACCTCCTTAACTTCATCTTCTATTTTACAACGCTTTAAAACGTTAGAAAAGATGCTTTTTAGACAAAATGATAACGATTACACAAATAAAACAAAATGTCTAATAAAAATTGGACACTTTTTAAGTTTCGTATAATCGTATTGAAACTCTTAAAAATCTATGGGAAAATATCTCTTGCGAAAGGGTGTTTAACTATGAATCAATCCGATATCAATTACCAAAATTATGTGAACGCATTAAAAAATGAACTGGTTCCTGCCATGGGATGTACCGAGCCGATTGCTATCGCCTATTGCGCTGCCACAGCCTTTAAAAATTTAGGTGAAAATTGTGCTCGGGTTCTTATTGAAGCCAGTGGAAATATCATAAAGAACGTTAAAAGCGTGACAGTACCGAATACGGATGGCCTAAAAGGAATTGAGGCGGCAGCCGCAGCCGGAATCGTTGCGGGAGATGCCGATAAAAAGCTGGAAGTCATCAGTCAGGTATCCAAAGAACAAAAAGAAAACATACATTCTTTTTTGAAATCGGTTCCTATTACCGTTAAGCCGTTAGATTCTGTAATTCCATTAGATCTGATTGTGACGCTGCATAGTGAATCACATTCTGTTTCAGTTCGTATTGCCGGTGGGCACGATCATATCCTATGGATCAAGAAAGATGGAGAGCTCATCTTTGATGGGAAAACCATTTCTGAATCAAGTACTGTTGATCATTCCTTTATGCGCGTTAAAGATATCATTGATTTTGCCAAATGCGCAAATTTAGAGGATGTCAAAGAAACCTTGGATCGTCAGATCTCTTATAACATGGCTATTGCCCAAAAAGGAATAACAGAAAGCTATGGAGCAAATATTGGTAAGATTCTTTTAGAAAGAAATCCTGATAATCTTCTCAACAAGGCAAAAGCCTATGCGGCAGCTGGCAGTGATGCTCGAATGAGCGGATGTGAGTTGCCTGTTATCATCAATTCCGGAAGCGGCAATCAGGGAATGACTGCCAGTATTCCTGTTATCGTCTGGGCAAAAGAAAAGAATCTAAGCTCGGAAAAATTATATCGAGCACTTTTGATTTCCAATTTGATCACCATGCATTTAAAATATGGCATTGGAAAGTTAAGCGCCTATTGTGGTGTTGTCAGTGCCGGTGTAGGAGCCGCCTGTGGTATCTGTTATCTGGAAGGCGGTGATCTGCATGCGATATCTCATACTTTGGTCAATGGAATTGCCATGATTTCCGGTACAGTTTGTGATGGTGCTAAACCGAGCTGTGCGGCCAAGATTGCCAGCGCTTTGGAAGCCGGTTATTTAGGCTATGAAATGTATAAAAACGGCCAGCAGTTCAAAGATGGGGAAGGTATTGTGACCAAAGGTGTAGAAAATACGATCCGAAACATTTCTTTATTAGCCAAGGAAGGTATGAAAGAAACAGATAAAGAAATCATTGAGATCATGACCGGTAATCGTTGTTGATGAAAAAGAAAAAACCAGAGCTCCTTATAGTACCATACTGTTGCCTATATTTGTTTGGCATACATTTGGTTTTAATAGGTACGAAAAAAGAGGATTCAATTTTGAGTCCTCTTTTTCACATCTATTCAGCACTTAATGTTGAATCGGATTCATGAATATCGATTGATTCCGCATCCAGACTTGCATCCCCAAGAATGCTTTCTGCCTCAGCGACATCTTCATGCAGGCTTGCTTCTTCATCTAAAGAATTTGCCCCTACGATCTTATCGAATTCTTCATCTTCGTTTTGGTGCATACGAGCTAAACGTTTATCACGAAGCTCTTTTGCCTTTTCTTTAACCAGTTCATTTTGAGGTCGATTACCGGTACATCCCGTTCCTGCCGGAATCAGTTTACCGATAATAACGTTTTCCTTCAAACCAATCAAATGATCGACTTTACCTTTGATGGTCGCATCGGTAAGTACTTTTGTTGTTTCCTGGAAACTTGCCGCAGAAAGGAAAGAATCCGTTTCTACAGAGGCCTTGGAAATACCTAACAATACCGGTTTAAACTGTGCCGGTGTTTTTCCTGTCAACAAGGCATCACGGTTGATCTTAGTGATGTTGTTCAAAGATAACTGCACACCTACATTCAAGTCGGTATCGCCACTGTCGGTTACGATGACACGTTTCATCATCTGTTTAATCATAACTTCCAGGTGCTTATCGGAAATTTCGATACCCTGAGACTGGTAAACCTTCTTAACTTCCTTCAAGATGTAGTCCTGCACTTCACGTACACCGGCTACACGAAGCAGTTCTTTTGGATCTAGCGGTCCTTCTGTCAAAGCCGTACCGGCTTCGATATGTTCACCGACCTGTACCCACGGACGCATGGTCTGGTTGGCATTGATCTTGTGTGAAATGCTTTCGCTTTCACTGGTAATGATAACTTCCTGACGCATTGTACCTTCAATACGTTCAATTGAAGTGATCTCACCGCTGATCTGGGCAATAACCGCTACCCCTTTTGGACAACGAGCTTCAAACAACTCCTCAACACGAGGCAAACCTTGTGTGATATCTCCGGTTCCGGAACCGGCAACACCACCGGTATGGAATGTACGCATGGTCAGCTGTGTACCTGGCTCACCGATACTTTGTGCCGCCATGATACCAATAGCTTCACCCACTTCAACATCTTTTCCGGTTGCCATGTTACGTCCGTAACACTTACGACATACACCGGAACGAGATTTACAAGTAAATACAGAACGGATATACATACCTTCGATACCTGTATCGACGATACGTTTTGCCAATTCTTCGGTAATGAACTCATCACTGGCAATGATCAGTTCGCCTGTTTTTGGATCGGTCACATCTTGTTTTGAGTAACGTCCGATCAAACGATCCATCAATGGTTCGATCACTGTATTGTTCTTGCGATCGACTAATGCTTCTACCCAATAACCGCGGTCGGTTCCACAGTCGTCTTCTTTGATGATGACATCCTGGGCAACGTCAACCAAACGACGAGTCAGATATCCAGACTCGGCTGTTTTCAAGGCAGTATCGGTCAAACCTTTACGCACACCATGTGTACTGGTAAAGAATTCGGATACGTTCAATCCTTCACGGAAACAAGAGTAGATCGGTACCTCGATAATAGAGGATACATATTCGCCCCCGCTGGATTTACCATGACCCGGTTTGGCCATCAATCCACGCATACCGGCCAACTGTGTAAAGTTAGAACGGTTACCACGGGCACCGGAACGAGCCATCATATTGATTGGGTTTTTACGAGGCAGATTAGCCAACAATTCATCGGCAATTTCATCCTTTACATTTTCCCAAAGCTTATTCAAATGGCGTTCCCATTCTTCCATCGTCAACATACCTTTTTTCTGCAGACGTTTTAGTTCTTCGGCTTTCTTACGACCATATTCGACATGTTCTTCTTTGTTTGGTGCCACCTCGATATCGCTTAAAGATACCGTAATACCCGCAACTGTCGAATATTTAAATCCCATGGATTTGATCTGGTCCAGAATTTCAGCTGTCTGATCAACAGAATAACGGTTGAAGACTTCGGCAATGACTTTTCCTAAATCTTTTTTCTTAACAGCCGGTGTGATTTTTAAATTCGCAATGTATTTCTTAACATCCATTCCCGACTGTACAAAATATTTATCCGGTGTTTTTTCAAAGTTTTCCTTTGAGACTTCATTCAAATATGGGAAGTCTTCCGGGAACATTGAGTTAAAGATCAATTTTCCGACCGTTGTCACTAAATAATCATTTTCATGAATCAGATCGAAGCTTGTTTTCTTTAAGCCACGTACCGGCAAGGCAATACGTGAATGCAGATGTACCTGTCCTGTCTGGTAGGCCATCATCACTTCTTTTTCATCTAAGTAAACATGTCCTTCATTAGCGGCATAGGTTCTCCATTGTGCGGCTTCTTTTGGACAATCTTTTTCTTCATAACGCTGGGCTTCTTCTTCTAACTCTTGTTTGGTTTCTTCCATGGTCAGATAGAAGTTACCCATAACCATATCCTGTCCCGGAGTAACGATTGGTTTACCATCCTTAGGACCTAAGATATTATGGCTTCCTAACATCATAACCAGGGCTTCCGCACGAGCTTCTTCACTCAATGGTACGTGAATGGCCATCTGGTCACCGTCAAAGTCGGCGTTGAAGGCGGTACATACTAATGGGTGCAGACGCATAGCACGTCCTTCAACCAGTTTTGGTAAGAAGGCCTGAATACCCAAACGGTGCAATGT
>NZ_JAXKBY010000092.1:0-6865 GCF_036552745.1 Faecalicoccus sp. | reverse complement strand
TTATTCATCCTTTTGATGATGAAGACGTGATTGCCGGACAGGGAACAATTGGTCTGGAGCTGTTGGAACAGCTGCCGAATCTGGATGCGGTTGTCGTTCCGGTTGGTGGCGGTGGGCTAATCAGTGGTATTGCCTTTGCGATCAAAAGCTTGAATCCTAATGTGAAGGTGTATGGTGTTCAGGCTGAGGGTGCTGCCAGCATGGTACAGTCCTTAAAAGAGGAACAGATCATTCAACTGGAAAGTGTCAATACGATTGCGGATGGTATTCAAGTCAAAGAACCGGGTACACATACGTTTGATCTTTGTCAGAAATATGTAGATGATATCGTAACTGTCAGTGATGATGAGGTGGCCGGTGCTATTCTTTCTCTGATTGAAAATCAAAAGCTGATCACCGAAGGAGCTGGTGCCGTTTCGGTGGCTGCGGTGATGTTTAATAAAGTACCGGTCAAAGGAAAGAATGTGGCTTGTATCCTTTCCGGAGGAAATATTGATGTAACGATTCTTTCCAAGGTTATCGAACGCGGTTTGTTGAAGTCGGGTCGCAGTGATACCTTAGTCATTCAGCTGAAAGATAAACCGGGTCAGCTGCAGGGCGTATCAGCTACAATTGCGCAATATGGTGCGAACGTCAACAGTGTGTACTATGAAAAAGCCAGCGAAGGCAGCAATATTACCGATTGTGTATTACGTATCAATTTGGAAACGCGCAATTTTGAACATATCAAAGCGGTGCGTGAAGGTCTTACCAAAGCAGGCTTTAAGTTACTATAGGAGGGTTTCATGAAGAAAATACATACGGAGAAAGCACCGGCTGCAATCGGTCCTTATTCACAGGCTGTCGTGCATAATGGTGTTCTATATACTTCCGGTCAGGTTCCTTTGGATCCTGTTACCGGTGAAATCGTTGGCGGTGATATTCAAAGTCAGGCTAATCAGGTCTTAAAAAATCTGGAACAGATTTTAAAAGAAGCAGGAACTGACTTTTCCAAGGTCATCAAGACAACATGCTTTTTAGCGGATATGAAAGATTTTGCGGCTTTTAATGAAGTCTATGCATCGTATATCACTGAAAAACCGGCCCGCAGCTGTGTAGCTGTCAAAGAACTGCCTAAACAAGTTCTGGTGGAAGTAGAAGTCATTGCCGCTATTGAAGAATAGGATAAGAAAAAAACAGCCAAACGGCTGTTTTTGTGCTTTATTCAAGAATGTGTTCTAATGCAACTTTTAAGACAGAATGTATGTGTTCATCATCTAAAGAATAATAGACGGTTTTTCCTTCTTTACGACTCTTGACCAGTTTATTGCTTTTGAGAGTTTTCAACTGATGGGAAACTGCACTGCGTGTCATCTGGGATACATTGGCTAAATCACTGGCACAAAACTCACCGGTTTCCAGTGCCATCAACAATTTTAAACGCGTCGTATCTCCCATGACCTTATAGAAGTCAGCCAATTGCTCGATGGAAGAGGTATCGGGCATTTTTTTCTGGGCTTCTTTAATGCGCTGGGGATCGTTTGTCTGATATAAATATTCTTTTTCCATGACTGAATTATAGTGGAATGTCTTTTAGATTGTCAAATGGAAAGAAATGCATATAATGAATAAAGTAAAGAAGGAACCAATATGAAATTAAGTGAAGGAAAGTGTAAAAAGGAATACAGGATCTTGCAGCTGTATGTACCAGCTCAGACAAAAGATCGTCTGCAATCTTTGGGCATGACGGTTCATACAGCGATAACGATCATACAGAAAAAACATAACGGCACCATGGTCATCAACCTTCGAGGTACTAGATTTGCCCTGGGTGATGAATTAACAAAAGAAATTGAGGTGGAACCATGTCAAAAGAAATAACAGTCGGTTTTATCGGAAATCCTAATTGTGGGAAGACGACTTTATTCAATGCCTATACAGGTGCCAATTTAAAAGTGGCCAACTGGCCGGGTGTTACCGTAGAACGGATGGAAGGCGCTATTCAGGATCATGACATGACGATTCATCTGGTAGATCTGCCGGGAACCTATTCATTGACATCTTATACGATGGAGGAACAAGTATCCAGACAGTTTATTTTAAGTGATCAGGTGGATGTGATCATTGATGTGGTTGATGCTTCCAGTTTAGAAAGAAGTCTATATTTGACGTTGCAGCTTTTGGAGTTGAATAAACCTATGGTTTTGTCTTTGAATATGATGGATATTGTGGCCAAACGTGGTATGGATATTGATTTACATCGTTTAAGTGAAATTCTGGGGGTTCCGGTTATTCCGGTCACGGCTCGAAAAAAACGAGGCATACAAGCCTTGATGCATGCCGCCTGTCATCAGCAGGAAGGGCAGAATACACAGGTCAATCATCGTCCGCAGTCCATACATGGAGAGCAGGTCAAACGTTATGCGATGGAATACGATGCGGATTTGGAGCGTAAGATCTCTTGGATTCAGGAACGATTGGTACGACAAGATCCGCATATTATCAATCCCAGATGGATTGCGATTAAGCTATTGGAAAATGATCAGGAAATTCAAAAGAAATATGCGATCGATCTTTCGGATATTGTAGATCATGGAGAAGATACCCAAATCATCAATCAAAAATACGATTATATCCAAGCAATCATACATGAAGTGTTATTAGGGAAGACATCAAAAGAAGAATTGACAGACAAGATCGATGCGGTTGTCACCCATCCGGTATGGGGAATGTTGTTCTTTTTGGTTGTGATGTTGGCCGTTTTTGGATTAACATTTTTATTTGGAGACTTTTTAAAAGGTTATATAGAAGGCTTTGTTGATTGGCTGATCTTGTTGTGTACGAATCTTTTTGAACAGATGCATGTATCCAACTGGTTATTAGATCTGGTGACAAACGGAATTATCGGCGGTGTTGGTGGTATCATCACCTTTCTGCCCAATATTGCCATCTTATTTTTGGCACTTGCCTTTTTGGAAGACAGTGGTTATATGGCAAGAGTAGCGTATGTAATGAACGATATCATGGGACGTTTAGGTCTTTCCGGAAGAGCCTTTATTCCTATGGTCTTAGGTTTTGGATGTACGGTACCGGCTATTATGGCCAGCCGCGCTTTGGAATCAAAAAAAGACAGGCACCGAGTCATGCTTGTCACACCGTTTTTTTCCTGCAGTGCCAAACTACCGGTCTATATCTTATTTAGTGGTATGTTTTTTGGCCGGTATGCGACATTGGCAGCCTACAGTATGTACTTGATTGGAATCATCGTTGCCTTATTTGTTGCCTGGCTATTGCATAAAAAAGATAAAGATTCGACCAAAAATCCATTGTTGATCGAGTTACCGATTTATAAGATGCCAAGCGCTTATACTGTTTTTATTTATGTCTGGGATAAAGTCAAAGACTTTTTAAGCAAGGCCGGAACCACGATCTTTGTGGCCTCGATCATCGTTTGGATCTTGATGCACTTTGGTCTGCAGGGCTATACACAGGATATTTCATTAAGCTTTGCGGCATTGATTGGAAATTTGTTGGTACCTGTTATGACACCGGCCGGACTTGGGTTCTGGCAGATCTGCGTTGCCCTTTTGGCCGGAATCAGCGCCAAAGAAGTGGTCGTTTCCAGTACCGCTGTTTTGTTTGGTATTTCCAATATCAACGGTTTATCCGGCATGCAGGCATTAAGCCTTCAGCTTTCCTCATTAGGCTTTACTGCTTTAAATGCATATTGTCTGATGTTGTTTTGTTTGTTGTATGTACCATGCGTTGCCAGTTTGGGAACGATCAAAAAAGAGAGCGGTTCAATCTTATACATGTTTCAGACGATGGTATTTCAAATTGCGGTGGCATGGATTGTTAGCTTCATCGTCTTTCAGGTAGGAAACTTGATTTTGTAAAAGAAAGAGTGTTTTCTTTGACAAAGCGGGCAAGTCATTCTATAATTTTGCCAACAATGATGATAAGGATATGAACGCAGAGCTTTGGATGTAGAGAGGAAAGTGGCTGGTGAAAACTTTCTGACAAAACTGTTGTTTACTCCCTTTGAATTGCCCTTGAAAAAGTGAGCCGTACTCTTGCGTTAAAAGAAAATGAGGTGCACATAGATTTCTATGTGAACAAAGGTGGTACCGCGTGCGACAGACGTCCTTTGGATGCTGTCGCTTTTTATATGGAAAAGGAGATTATGTATGGAATTAGTGAATGTACTGGAAGATGAATATCTTTCCAAATTGAATCACTCTTGTGCGCACATGATGGCACAAGCTGTGAAACGTCTGTATCCACAGGCTAAGTTCTGGGTAGGACCTGTCATTCAGGATGGATTCTACTACGATATGGATTTAGGCGATGTCAGTTTAAATGATGCCGATCTGGAAAAGATCGCCAAAGAGATGAAAAAGATTGCCAAGGATGGAAAGCGCATTGTGCGTAAAGAAGTATCCAAAGCGGAAGCACAGGAAATGTTCAAAGACGATCCTTATAAAGAAGATTTGATTCAGGATCTGGAAGATGGAACGATCACGGTGTATTCGCAGGGAGAATTTACGGATCTTTGCCGTGGACCCCATGTCGATAGTGTTAAAGAATGTAAGAACTTTAAGCTGCTGAAACATTCCGGTGCATATTGGAAAGGCGATGCCAAAAATAAACAGCTGCAGCGTGTGTATGGAATTTGCTTTCCAACAAAAGAAGAATTAGAAGCGCATTTGGAAGCGTTGGAAGAAGCGAAAAAACGAGATCATAAAAAGTTGGGAAAGGAAATGGGCTTGTTTATGGTATCGGAATATGCGCCGGGTATGCCAATCTTCCTGCCTAACGGTATGATCCTGCGTAATGTGTTGGAACAGTTCTGGTATGACGAACATGCCAAAGAAAACTATAAATTTATTAAAACACCGATCATCATGTCACGTGAGTTGTGGGAAACTTCCGGGCACTGGGATCACTATAAAGACAATATGTACACGACAATGGTCGATGATCGTGAATTTGCGATCAAGCCGATGAACTGTCCGGGCGCTTTGTTGGTCTATAACAATGATCTGCATTCGTATAAAGATCTGCCGCTTCGTATGGGAGAATTAGGACAGGTACATCGTCATGAAGCCAGTGGGGCTTTGAACGGTTTGTTCCGCGTTCGTACATTTACACAGGATGATGCTCATATCTTTGTGATGCCTGGTCAGATTGAAGAAGAAGTTAAAAACGTATTGATGTTGATTGATCGTATGTATGGCGTATTTGGACTTTCTTATGATATTGAGTTATCCACTCGCCCGGAAGAAGGTTATATCGGAAGCGAAGAAATCTGGGATCAGTCCGAAAAAGCGCTGGCCAATGCCTGCCGTTATGCCGGTAAGGATTTCAAGGTGAATCCGGGCGATGGTGCATTCTATGGACCGAAGCTGGATATCCATATCAAGGATAGCTTAGGTCGAGTTTGGCAGTGTGGTACCGTACAGCTGGATATGAACCTGCCGGAACGTTTTGGCGCAACGTATGTGGATTCCGAAGGTAAAAAACAAACGCCGATCATGCTGCATCGAGTTGTCTATGGTTCTATCGAACGTTTTATCGGAATTTTGATCGAACACTTTGGTGGACATTTCCCATTGTGGTTGGCTCCACAGCAGTTTGTCGTAATTCCGGTTCATCAGGAAAAACATCTGGACTATGCCAAGAAAGTTGTAGAAGCTTTACAAGCACAGGGTATGCGTGTACAGTTAGATGATCGTAATGAAAAATTAGGCTATCGTGTACGTGAAGCCCAGATGAAAAAGGTGCCTTACCAGATCGTTGTCGGTGATGGAGAAATGGAAAACGAAACGGTAACAATCCGTAAGAGTGGTTCTAAAGAATCCACTACGGTTGCTTTACAGGAAGCATTGGAAAAATTCACTAAAGAGGTAGAAGATAAATGTTTATTCAAAAAGTAAAAAAAGGAACTAAACTGGCATTGGCAGCTGCACTGGCATTTGCGATGACAGCCTGCTCTTCGTCAACGCCAAAGGAAGAAACAGTAGAACCGGTTTCAATTTTATGTCCGACCGGTGCGCCGGCTTTAAGTATTCAGGGAGCGGCCGATCTGGAAGATGTAAGCATCGAATATGTGGATGGAAGCGATCTTCTGACATCAGAATTGGCAAAGGAAGACGGGGAATACGACATTATCGTAGCACCAACGAATTTAGGTGCCAAGGTGTACAGTGAAAGTGAAAGCTATAATCTGGATGCGGTACTGACATGGGGAAATCTATATCTGGTAGGACCGGAAGGTATCGATTTAAAAACGGCTTCCATTGCGGCTTTTGGACAAAATGCCGTACCGGGTCTTGTCTTTAATCAGGTGGAAGAAGAAGGCTTAAATGTTACATGGTATTCTTCGGCTGCCGAAGCACAACAGGCTTTATTAACCGGTCAGCAGCAGGTTGCCTTATTGGCACAGCCGGTTGCACAGGCAACCGTTGCCAAAGCGAAAGAAAATGGTAAAGAGTTCAGTGTACTGCAAGATTTGCAGGCATTATGGCAGGAAAAAACAGGCAGTGAAGATGCCGGTTATCCACAGGCTTCCCTGTTTGTCAAAGCTGATGAACAAGAAAAAGTAAGTCGTGTTCTGGAAGGTATTGAAACCTTTATTGCGGATGCCGATGAAGATACATTGACAAGTGCCATCGACAATGCCGGGGCTGAAACTTTAGGTTTGCCAAACACACAAATTGCAGTCAAAACATGGAAACAGCAGAACATTCGCTATGTCAAAGGCAAAGATGCCAAAGAAGATATTGAGAACTTCTTAAAGGTATTTAAAATGGAACTGCCAAAAGGCTTGATTGCTGAATAGGTACAGAAGAATTTGATAGTAAGAACTCCTGAGGAAACTTGGGAG
>NZ_JAXKBY010000091.1:0-5874 GCF_036552745.1 Faecalicoccus sp. | reverse complement strand
TTGTCTATGTCTTAAAGAAGTTGAAGTACTCTATTCATTACTTTTTTATCCGGCAGATTGCAACAGATGCTTTATTTGAAGTTTCTTTTTAATGCTGAATTATGGCTAAATCACCAAACTGTGGGTATAGCGAAAGAAAAATCTGGTGTCATGCCAGTTTTTTTTCATCCCAGGAAGTTAAGATAAATTCATTTTTATGATATTGAAGCAGTCCGTCTTTTTGCATCTTGGAGAGTTCATTGGATAAAGCGCTGCGATCCACACCCAGATAGTCAGCTAACTGCTGGCGGGAAAAAGGAATATAAAATCGATTGGTTCCATGCTGCAGAGCTTGTTCAGATAAATAAGATACCAGTCTTCCACGAATCGATTTGGGCGCTGTATGCAACATTCGTTTGGATAAATTCAAATTCTTTTGCGCAGAGATGCGAATCAAATTGTGGATAGCCCGCTGATGGTAAGGACAGGCGTGTTGACAAGTCGTCATAAGTTTGTATGTATCGACAAATAAGATATGACTGTCTTGATCAGCTATGACATTAACCAATAATTCTTCCTGACCCATGGCACTATAGGTTTCCGCAAAGATTTGACCGGGTGCTATGTGACTAAAGATTGTACTGTTGCCCCAGTAATCATAGACAACGATATTGATACCACCGCTTAAAACCAGTCCTAAATCTTTAACTGTTTGTCCGGCCTGATAGATGGTTTGTCCCTTTTTATATTCTTTTTCATGGGCCCCTAAACATCTCAACATGGTTTCGATCTCATGCTCCCGGATTCCCTGAAACAAGAGTGTTTTGGATAAGAAAGCTGTATTCATAAAAATCATCCTTTTTGTTGTTAAAACAACATATTATTTTGTTTTATTGTAGTACTCTGTTTTCAGTAAGACAAGGAGGATGCCTATGGAAAGTCTTTTAAAGAATATTGAAAAATCACAGGTGCTTCGTTTGAAAAAAGAATTAGCCTACCAACAAGGCCAAATTATTTCGAAAACATTGGTGCAGAATGATGCGATAAGTATCACACTGTTTTCTTTTTCTAAAGGAGAAGAGATCAGTACTCATGAATCGAAGGGCGATGCGTTTGTGACCGGTTTAGATGGTATCGGTCTTATCACAATCGATGGAAAAGACTATGAATTGAAGGAAGGCGAATCCATCGTCATGCCGGCTAGACATCCTCATGCGGTGCTTGCCAAAGAGAACTTCAAGATGTTGTTAGTGGTTGTATTTTAGAAAAGAGGAATAAAAATGGAAAATCAAATGTTTTGTTTTCAATGTGAACAGACAGCCGGATGTACCGGTTGTATGGCACAAGCCGGTGTTTGCGGAAAACCCGCAGCCGTTGCCCGTCTGCAAGATCAACTGACTGGAGCCCTGATCAGTTTTGCCGATGCCCTAAAAGGCAAAGAGAATGTAGAAGATACGGTTAGAAAATTGTTTGTCGATTGTTTATTCACAACTGTCACCAATGTCAACTTTAATGAAGAGACAGTGCAGGCTTTGATCGATCAGGTGCACGCCCAGGAACAGGCAACTTTATCAGAGGTTCCTGTGGATTATGATATGAATCAAATCTGGAATGATAATGAAGATGTTCGTTCTTTAAAATCGTTGATCTTATTTGGACTTCGAGGCATGGCAGCCTATGCCTATCATGCCCGTGTGTTAGGGTATACCGATTCCGGTGTGGATATGTATTTTATTGAAGGCCTTCGCGCCATCAAAGAAAATAACAGTATGGAATCCTTATTGCCATATGTGATGAAAGTAGGCGAACACAACTATACGTGCATGGCTTTGTTGGATCAGGCCAATACCGAAACCTACGGAACACCGGAGCCGACCGTAGTACCATTGATGGTTGAAAAAGGACCGTTTATCGTAGTATCTGGACACGATCTATATGATTTAAAACAACTTTTGGAACAGACAAAAGATAAAGGGATCAATATTTATACGCATGGCGAAATGCTTCCGGCGCATGGTTATCCTGAATTAAAGAAATATCCGCATTTAAAAGGAAATTTCGGAACCGCCTGGCAGAATCAACAGAAAGAATTTATGGACATTCCGGCACCGGTATTGTTCACCACAAACTGTCTGATGCCGCCACGTGCCAACTATAAAGACCGTATTTTTACCACAGAGCTTGTTTCATTCCCGGAATTAGTGCATATTGGAGAAGATAAAGACTTTACACCGGTGATCGAAAAAGCTTTGGAATTAGGCGGTTATGAAAAAGATACACAATTTACCGGTATCAATGGCGGTACGACAGTCACCACAGGATTTGGCCATGGAACGGTATTAGGTGTGGCCGATCAAGTTGTACAGGCGGTTAAAGAAGGAAAAATTTCTCGTTTCTTCTTAGTTGGTGGTTGTGATGGTGCAAAACCGGGAAGAAATTACTATACACAGATCGTAGAACAGGCACCTAAAGACAGTGTGATCCTTACATTGGCTTGCGGTAAATATCGTTTTAACGATTTAGACTTAGGAACCGTTGCCGGATTGCCAAGATTGATGGACATGGGACAATGTAATGATTCCTACAGCGCCGTACAAGTGGCCCTGGCTTTGGCCAAAGCCTTTAACTGCAGTGTTAATGAATTGCCACTTTCCATTATCTTATCGTGGTATGAACAAAAAGCAGTTTGCGTATTGTTGACCCTTCTTTATCTGGGCATCGAAAATATCAAGCTGGGACCAACCTTACCGGCCTTTGTATCACCAAATGTATTAAACTATCTGGTAGAAAACTATCATATTGCACCAATTACTACGGTGCAGGATGATCTACAAGCTATCGTGGGATAAAGGATCAATATAGGATCTATCTTTTCTGATAAATGATGAAAGAAAGGGTAGATCTTTTTTTATGGAAAGGAATTTTTTGATAACGAAGTGCTTTTTGAAGCACTCGAATTTGATTGTGCTATAATAAAAACACTATGGAACAAGAAGGTTTATTACAGGCAGAAGATATCCGTCCTTTGGCCGATCGAATGCGTCCGGAATCTTTGGAGGAATATGTAGGACAAAAACAATTGGTTGCCAAAGGAAATCTATTATGGAGAATGATCGAAAATGACAAAGTGACTTCTATGATCTTTTGGGGCCCGCCCGGTGTGGGAAAGACGACCCTGGCAAGGATCATTGCGCATCAGACTAAGAGTTATTTTGTCGATTTCAGTGCGGTCACATCCGGGATCAAAGAAATCAAAGAAGTGATGAAGCAGGCCGATTTGCGGAAGAATTTAGGCCAGAATACGATTTTGTTTGTGGATGAAATTCATCGCTTCAACAAGGCGCAGCAGGATGCGTTTTTACCGTATGTGGAAAAAGGCAGTATTATCCTTATTGGAGCAACCACGGAAAATCCAAGCTTTGAGGTCAACAGCGCCTTATTGTCAAGGTGTAAGGTCTTTGTGCTGAATTCTTTAGAAAAGGAAGATTTAATCGATCTGATCCATCGTGCTCTAACTTCCCCGAAAGGGTTGGCAAATTTAGATATCGAGATCGATGATGAGGCAGTTGATGCGATTGCTTCCTTTGCCGGAGGAGATGCCAGAATTTGTTTAAATACGCTGGAAATGGTTGTGAATAATTCACCCGGCGATATTGAGGGCATCCATGTGTCGAAGGAAATTCTTCAACAGTGCCTGCAAAGAAAAACATTATTATATGATAAACATGGGGAAGAGCATTATAATGTGATCTCCGCTCTTCATAAAAGTGTACGCAACAGCGATGTGGATGCGGCTTTGTACTGGCTGGCGCGCATGTTGGAAGCCGGGGAGGATCCGCTTTATGTCGCAAGGCGTCTGGTGCGTATGGCCAGTGAAGATATCGGTATGGCCGATTCCAGAGCTTTGGAGATTACTGTAGCGGCGTATCATGCGGCACATTTTTTGGGAATGCCGGAATGCAATGTGCATTTAGCGCATGCGGTCGTGTATTTAGCTTTAGCACCGAAGTCCAATGCTTTAGAGGTGGCCTACAACACCGTTAAAGTGGATGCGATCAAGACCTTAGACCAGCCGGTTCCGTTACACATTCGCAATGCGCCGACACGACTCATGAAAGATCTGGGCTATAGTGATGGCTATGAATACAGTCATGATTATGCGTTTCATATGACAGATATGACCTGTCTTCCGGATGCTTTGATCGGCAAGGAGTATTATCATCCCGGTAATCAGGGCTCTGAGATAAAGGTACAGAAACGATTGGCCCAAATCAAGGCCATTAAAGCCAATTATCATAAGATTAGACAACAGAAAGGAACAAAAAAATGAGAATAGAAATTCATTCGATAGAAGAAACACAGGCTTTGGCGCAAGCAATCGCCAGACTGTGTCAGAATAAACATGTGGTGATCACACTGGATGGTGATCTGGGAGCCGGTAAAACCACCTGGACCAAGGCTTTTGGAAAAGCGTTAGGGGTGACAAGTACAATCAATTCCCCTACGTTTACAATCTTAAAGTCGTATACACAGGGCAATGGGCAGCCTTTACATCATATTGATGCCTATCGTCTGGAAGGAGCCAGTCAGGATCTTGGCTTTGAAGATTGTTTTGATGAAGGAATCACCATCGTCGAATGGTCAGAGTTTATTCAAGACCAGTTGCCGGAAGATAGACTTTCGCTTTCTTTTGAAGAAGGAATCGATGAAAACAGAGTGATCACTATGGAAGCCAAGGGAGATGTTTCCAAGTCGATCCTGGAGGGATATCATGATTAGTTTATGTATGGACAGTGCGTATAAGCAGCTGGTTTTAGGACTCTATAAAGATCAAGAGCTGTTGGCCGGTATTAGCTTAGAAGCCTTTAAGAAACAAAGTGAAACGATTTTTGTGGAACTGAATCGACTTTTAAAGGAAACAAATTTAGACTATAAAGATATTGATCGTGTCATCATCACAAAAGGACCGGGTTCTTATACCGGCATTCGCATTGCGATGACCATTGCCAAAGTGCTTTGTTCACAGATGCACAAAGAATTATATACGATCTCAACGATGCAGTTGTATGCCGGTATCAAAAAACAGGCCAATGTGATTTTGGATGCCCGCAGTCAAAGAGCCTATGTGGCACATTTGGAAGATGGACAAATTCAGGGAAATACACAGATCCTGACACTGGATGAAGTCAAAGAATTTATCGAAACAAATCCGGGAATCGTATTGGGCGATGCTGATTTGATGGGACAGGATGTAGAGAAAGTGGATTTTTTAAAGAATTTCATCGAACTTGAACCATACTATGAAAAAGTAGAAAACATTCACGCCCTGGTTCCGGACTATTTAAAAGAAAGTGATTCCTACAAAGTATGAATGTAACAGAAATGAAGGAATCAGACTTAGATATCGTTGTTGAACTGGAAAAACAATGTTTTAAACAACCTTGGAATAAAGAACAGTGCTTGTATGAGCTTCAGGAAAATCCATTTAGTACCGGTTATCTTTTAAAAGAAGATGATCACATCGTCGGTTATGCCTTTTTATGGATCACATTTGAGATTGCTCAGCTGGCTCGTATCGGTATTGATCCTACCTGTCAAAAGAAAGGCTATGGGGCATATCTTATGGATGCTTTATGTAAGCATGCAAGAGAAGCACAAAGCGAGTTTCTTTCATTAGAAGTGCGAGAATCTAACCAGGCGGCTTTAAAATTGTATGAAAAGCTGGGTTTGATTCCTGTCAATGTATCGAAGAATTATTATCCGGATGGAGAAAATGCCGTAGTGATGTCTATGGCCTTATAGACAATATGAAATGACGAAGGAGGGATAAAAAAAGTAACCTTCCTTAATTTGTTGCATCGTGGATTTACCATTATACTTTGGTTAAAAAATTCA
>NZ_JAXKBY010000090.1:0-3257 GCF_036552745.1 Faecalicoccus sp. | reverse complement strand
TTTTAGATGGTTCAAGAATGTTTCGTTGATCATAGGGAATCTCCTTTATATATCAAAGAATATCCCTGAATCTGACGCTATTCATGTTGAATCATCAACTTTTTAGTTGAATTTAGCGTTTTTCTTAATAAATTTTATAGAGCGAAAACATGGAATAAAAGTGTTCTAAAAAACTTTAAGATTTTAATCTATGATTTTTCAGAAATCTCTTTTATCCATAAGAAAAAAACAGCCATGATTGACTGTTTTGTGTTCTATTATAAGGATCGTAATGCTTGTACTAAAGCGGTTTTATCGGTTGCCTTTTGATCCTTTTGTTTGATGACTCTGGCTGGAGTTCCGGCTACGACCACATTTTCCGGTACATCTTCTATGACAACAGCACCGGCTGCCACTACTGAACCTTTCCCGATATGTACGCCTTCGATCACAACCGCATTGGCACCGATCAATACATCGTCATCAACGATAACCGGTGTAGCACTGGCTGGTTCGACAACACCGGCCAACACAGCTCCGGCTCCGATATGACAATTCTTTCCAACCGTAGCTCGACCGCCAAGTACAGCGCCCATATCGATCATTGTATTGTCACCAATTACAGCTCCAATATTGATGATGGCCCCCATCATAATAACCGCATTGTTTCCAATTTCTACCTGATCACGAATAATAGCCCCGGGTTCAATTCTAGCTTGTATGTTCTTTAAATCCAACAAAGGAACAGCACTGTTGCGACAATCGTTTTCAATCACATAGTCCAGTTCCGGATACGAGCCCAAAACGGGTTTAATATCTTTCCAATCTCCGTAAACGATATTGCCAAAGACTCTACAATTGTTCCAGTAAATATCTTTATCACTGTTAAAGATTACTTTGACTGGTGTTTTCTTTTCGGCATTGTGTATAAAATCAATAATTTCCTGCGCTTCCATACTTCTATCCTTTCATCATATCTTCCATCGTGTACCAGCCTGCTTTTTTATCTGATACATACATAGCTGCTTTGATAGCACCATTGACAAAAATTTGACGGCTGGTTGCCTGGTGGGTAAACTCCAACACTTCATCCTGCCCTAAATATAAAACAGAGTGTTCACCGGCTAAAGTTCCTCCACGAACCGCATGAATACCAATTTCTTTTTGACGGGCACCTACCATCCCAACGCGGCCAAACTGATGTGTATAAGCATTTTGCGGATCGATTGCCTCTAAAAGCTGTAAGGCTGTCCCACTTGGTGCATCTTTTTTTTGATTGTGATGTTTTTCAATAATCTCCATATCAAAATCGGTTTCCAAAAGTGGTGTGATTTCTTTGATTACCTTGGTCAAAACCGCAATCCCAATAGAATAATTGGCAGAGTAGAAAACCACATTTTGTTTGGATGCTGCTTTTAGTTTTTCTTTATCTTCATCGTTTAAACCAGTCGTACCATAAACCAGGGCAGCATGTGTTTTTTGTACATAGTCAATGACCCAATCTAAATTATCACGGTGACTGAAATCAATCACCAGATCGACCGTTTGGTTTAATAGTTTTTCTTTATCGGTAATATCAAAGAGACCAACTACCTGCATTCCTTTGGCTTGGGCTGTTTGTTCCAATAAAGTTCCCATCTTTCCTTTTCCAATGATGGCTACTCGCATAAACCAGCCTCCTTAAGTGCCTTGTGTAAACGTTTCTGGTTTTCCGGCGCCATTTCACAAAGCGGCAAACGATAACCGCCCACCGACATGTCCATCAAACGCATCGCCTCTTTGACCGGAATCGGATTGACTTCACAGAATAAGGCATGAATGACATCCAGATACTTTAACTGCAGCTGCAGACTTTCTTTGACTTTTCCTTCATGGAACAAAGAAACCATATCGTGTGTCTGTTTAGGCAAAATGTTACTTAAGACACTGATGACTCCACTGGCACCAATAGATAGTAAGCTGGTGATCATATCGTCATTTCCGGAATACATCGCAAAATCATCACTTAGATAACGAGCGATTGAAGTCGCATAAGAAATATTTCCACTGGCTTCTTTAATTCCGCAAATATTTGGATGCTTACTTAATACTTTGACAACTTCTTCAGAAATCGAACAACCGGTTCTTCCCGGAATGTTATAGAGGATGACCGGACAATCGACCGCATCCGCACAAACAGTAAAATGTCGAATCATCCCTTGTGTGTTTGCCTTGTTGTAGTAGGGAGAAATCAACAATAACGCATCGGCTCCCATCTTTGAATATTTGATACTTTTTTCTAACTGTGTCTGTGTGCTGTTGGAACCGGCTCCGACGATAACCGGAATTCTTCCATTGACCTTTTCAATGGTAAAAAGAGCCACCTCATCATCTTCTTCATGCGTCATGGTCGTACTTTCTCCGGTCGTGCCCAAAACCAGAATGCCATCCGTACCATTTTTGATCTGATATTCGATTGTTTGTTCCAATCGTTTAAAATCAACGCTTTCATCTTCTTTAAACGGTGTGACCATCGCCACAATACTACCCTTAATTGGTTTCATAGACATATTCTCCTTTCGCAATGCACTGTGCATTTCCTGTCATATATACATCCCCGTTTGTATCAATATGAATTTTTAAACGCCCTTTCGGAAGCAGGACTTCCACACTATCTTTACATTTGCCTAATTGATAAGCACAAACCACACTGGCGCAGGCCCCTGTTCCACACGCTAACGTCATGCCGCATCCTCGCTCATAGGTCTGCATCTGTATATGAGTTGGATCGATACACTGGACAAAATTGACATTGGTTTGTAATGAAAACATCGGATCTTCACAAATGATCTTTCCATCCTTTCGCATCCACTCTTCATTCAATTCATCGACAAAGACAACTGTATGGATCGTACTTTGAAAAAGTGTATGTAATCGGTAGTGCCGATCTTCAATGGTGTACAAGTCATCCCAGATTCTTTTCGAGGTACCGGTAAGGCTTAGATCATCAAACTCGGGCTTGGACATATTCACCTGAAAGGTCTGATCATCTAAAACACGAATGATCTTATCACCAGCCAATGTTGTTACCACAAACTCTTTTTTATGAACGATGCCTTCATCAATACAGAACTGTGAAAAACAGCGTATCCCGTTTCCACACATCGGTGCCCGAGATCCATCCTGGTTATAATACAACATCTCCAGCGGTTCTTTTCGGACAACGATAAATCCATCGGCGCCGATCCCCGTATGTCGATCACAGCTTTGTACGATCAAATCTTGTAACAGCTCCGGAT
>NZ_JAXKBY010000089.1:0-19249 GCF_036552745.1 Faecalicoccus sp. | reverse complement strand
TCCCGGCCCCGGTCCTTTTACTTCCACGCTGACCGTCTTCATCCCGTGATCCATTGCAGCTTTACCTGCTGCTTCTCCGGCTAACTGGGCTGCATACGGTGTGCTCTTTCGGCTTCCCTTAAATCCTAAGGCTCCCGCACTGCTCCATGCTACCGCATTTCCACTCTCATCTGTGATCGTTACGATCGTATTGTTGAAAGTCGAGTGGATATGTGCACATCCGCGCGCTATATTCTTCTTGACGCGGCGTTTTCCTCTTCTCTGTACCTTTGCCATACTCTACTCTTCCTTCCTACTTCTTCTTGTTGGCTACCGTCTTCGCTTTCCCTTTGCGTGTTCTCGCATTGGTCTTCGTTCTCTGTCCTCTGACCGGCAGTCCCTTTCTGTGTCGGATCCCTCTGTAGCATCCGATTTCCATCAGCCGCTTGATGTTCAGCTGTACTTCTCTTCGCAGATCCCCTTCGACCTTGATCTTGTCGATGGCCTTGCGGATCGCGTTCATCTGTTCTTCGCTCAGATCCTTTACACGGATGTTCTCATCGATTTTTGTCTCTTCCAATACTTTCTCTGACGTGCTCTTCCCGATCCCGTAGATATAGGTCAGGGCGATGACTACACGCTTGTCGTTTGGAATATCTACTCCTGCAATTCGTGCCATTGTTTCCTCCTACTTAGTTTCCTTGTCTTTGTTTGTGTTTTGGGTTTTCACAAATTACCATGACGCGACCCTTGCGTCGTATTACTCGGCATTTGTCGCACATCGGTTTTACGGATGGTCTTACTTTCATTTGTCTAATCCTTTCTCTACGTATAATCCTGTTAAAATGCGTATAGTTCTATGCGGATTTTAACAGTAACGTAGTTCAAAAAATATAACGCAAGTAAATTGCGCATAAAGATGCGCAATTTATTTGCTTAAAGCTTCTTTTAAAACAGGCCAGATTTCTTCAATGCAAGCGGTCGCATCAATTCTCTTGACCATTCCTTTTTCTTCATAGTATGCGATAACAGGCTCTGTGTTCTTCGCATATTCCTCTAAACGAGTTTTTAAACTTTCTTCATTATCATCTTTTCTCTGTGATAATTCAGAACCACATTTATCACAAATCCCTTCCTTTACCGGCGGTTTTGAATAAATGTTGTAGATTTCTCCACAGTTTTTACAACTGCGTCGTCCTGTTATACGACGTGTTAATTCATCAAATGGAACATCCATCACAACAATTTCGTCAACCATCAGATCTGTTCCCTCTGTCATTTTTTCAAATGCTTTGGCCTGATCCAACGTTCTAGGATATCCATCTAATAAATATCCGTTCTTTTTATCCGATAATTGGCTCAAGTACTCTTTAACCATGTTATTGGTAATCTCATCCGGTACCAGCAGACCTTTTTCAGTATATGCTTTTGCCTGCATACCCAATTCAGTGCCTCCGGCAATGTTTGCCCGGAAGATATCACCGGTACTGATATGATTCAAATCGAATTCCTCTTTGATACGGCTTGAGAATGTCCCTTTTCCGCTACCTGGGGCACCCATGATAAAGATGTTCATACTTCAGCTCCCTAGACGATTTTATTCGTCTTCAAAATAATTCTTATACGATTTCTGTGTAATCAATCCCTGTATTTGTCTTACAGTCTCGATCGCAACACCAACTACGATGATCATTCCAGTTCCACCAAGTGCCATTGATGTGTTCATTTCTGACCAGATTAACGGCATCAAATGTGGAAGAACGGCAACCAGTGCCAACGCAACAGAACCCAATGTCGTCAATCGAGATAAAACACGGTTGACATAGTTTTCTGTTTCTTTTCCCGGACGCACGCTTGGAATATAAGCACCTGATTTCCCCAAGTTCTCCGCAATCTTTTCCGGATTAACCTGCATCTTTGTATAGAAGAAGGTAAAGAACAAGATCAACAGTACATAGATAACCAAAGAGTACCAAGTTCTCATTCCCAGCCAATCCGTCATAACACTTGTTACTTTATTGGAAGCGAAGAAACTGGCAATCTGTAATGGTGCCATCATCAACGACGATGCGAAGATGACAGGGATTACACTGGCCGAATTCAGTTTTAACGGTAAATAATTTGATTTACTCTGCTTTGATAAACTGATGGAACTAGACGTATATTGAATAGGAATACGTCTTTCGGCCGTATTGATCAATGTAACAAATACAATAATGATCAAATAAACAACGATATACCCGATAAACAAACCAATGCCCTGTCCCGTTGGATCTTCTCCAATCAGTGAAGTCCATGCAGAACTAAACTGTCTTGGCAATCTTCCCACGATACCGGCCATGATGACCATAGAAATACCATTTCCAATTCCTTTGGTCGAGATTTGGTCACCGATCCATACAAGAAACATCGTTCCTGCTGTAAAGATCGTTGCGATATACAAAATCTTACTCATTGTGGCTCCGCCCTCAATCAGTCCTGTATAGGTACTTGAGAAACCATATACTAAAGAGAATGATTGAACGAAGCCAAAGATCACAGCCAGATAACGTGTGTACTTATCCAACTGCTTACGCCCTTTAGCACCGGACTTAGCCAACTCTGATAGCGGCGGAATCACATCCATGCTCAAAAGCTGAATAATGATTGAAGCCGTGATATAAGGTGTAACACCTAAGGCAAAGATGGAGAACTGTTCCAGACCTCCACCTCCTAAAAGATTCAGCATTGCGAAGAGGGAATTATCCTCTAAACCGGCTACTAAATCGGTTGTATTTACATCCGGAACAGTAATTGCAGATCCTAAACGATATACAAGAAAGGCAAATAAAGTAAAGAGAATTCGATTACGAATATCTTTATTTTTAATAATTGCCTTAAAGCTCGATATCATTTTAGATCTCCTCGGCTGTTCCGCCTGCTTTTTCTATTGCTTCTTTGGCTGATGCAGAGAATTTGGTTGCTTTTACAACCAATTTCTTAGTTAACTCTCCATCACCTAAAACTTTTAAACCAGCAAGTTCTTTACGAATAATCTTCTTATCAAGCAGTAAAGCTGCATTGATTTCAGTACCTTCATCAAACTGATTCAGAGTTTCTACATTAACTATAGCATATTCTTTGCGATTAAAGTTTGTAAATCCTCTTTTTGGTAAACGTCTTGCCAATGGTGTCTGTCCACCTTCAAATCCAAGACGAACTCCTCCACCACTTCTGGCTTTTTGACCTTTTTGTCCGCGTCCGGAAGTTTTACCATTTCCGCTTCCAGGTCCACGACCCACGCGGTTTCTTGTTTTGGAAGCTTCCGTCTGTGTCATTTCATGTAATTTCATACTTCAACCTCCTGCTTACCCGCGAATTTCTTCTGGTTTCTTTCCACGAAGACGAGCAACTTCTTCTAAAGTTGTCAGGGATTTCAATCCTTCAACCGTTGCGCGAACAACGTTGATCTTCGTACGAGAACCTAAACATTTTGTTAAGATATCGGAGATACCGGCCAATTCTAATACAGAACGGGCAGCACCACCGGCGATAACACCGGTACCTTCGCTGGCCGGACGCATAAATACGCTTCCTGCACCATAGTTACCGATTGTATCATGTGGAATAGTTGTTCCTACGATTGGAACGGTGAACAAGTTTTTCTTAGCATCTTCAACCGCTTTACGAATTGCATCCGGTACTTCGTTTGCCTTTCCTGTTCCCATACCTACGCGACCTTTACGGTCACCGATAACTACAAGACAAGAGAAACGGAAACGACGTCCACCTTTAACAACTTTTGTTACACGGTTAATTGCAACAACTTGTTCTTCGAATTCTTTCTGCTCTCTTCTAGGTTGTTTTCTTTCTGCCATGTGTGCGACCTCCTAAAATTCCAAGCCAGCTTCACGAGCTGCATCGGCAAGAGCTTTTACACGTCCTGCGTAAATATATCCACCACGGTCGAATACAACCTTTGTGATGTTAGCTTCTTTAGCGCGTTTTGCGATTTCAGCACCCACTTGTTTAGCGGCTTCCACATTACCACCATTTTCAAGTTTCATAGCCAAGCTGCTGGCAGATGCCAAAGTCTTCATGTTTACATCATCAATAAGCTGAACATGAATGTGTGCGTTACTTCTAAATACACTCAAACGTGGGCATTCAGGAGTTCCGCTGATTTTTGTACGTACACGAGCGTGACGACGAAGACGCTGTGCATTGCGTGATTGTTTTTTAATCATATCTTAAGATCTCCTTCCCACTACTTCTTACCAGCTGTCTTACCTTCCTTACGACGGATATGTTCACCTTTATAGCGAATACCTTTTCCTTTGTAAGGTTCTGGCTTACGAACAGCACGAACATTAGCAGCAAATTCACCAACAAGTTGTTTATCAATTCCAGATACACTGATTTCAGTAGCACTTGGACAAGTTACTTCCAAACCTTCCGGAATCTGCATTTCTACCTGATGAGAATAACCAACATTCATCGTTAAAGTATTTCCTTTTACAGCGGTACGGAAACCGATACCAACCAGTTCCAGTCCTTTCGTAAATCCTTCAGAAACTCCTACGACCATGTTATGTAACAAAGCACGAGTCGTACCATGTAATTGTTTAGTGTGTTTTTCGTCATTTGGACGTACTACAGTGACCTCAGTTCCCTCAACGTTGATCTGCATCAAGTCAGAGAACTTACGAGATAAAGTTCCCTTAGGACCTTTTACAGTCACCTCATTACCTGCAGCGACTTCCACACTTACGCCAGCAGGAATGGTAATCAGTTTATTCCCGATACGTGACATTCTTTATCCTCCTATTACCAGATATACGCAATGACTTCGCCACCTAAGTGGTTCTTTCTTGCGTTTTTATCGGTCATCATACCATTACTTGTAGAGATAATGGCAATTCCTAAACCGTTTAATACACGAGGCAGATTTTCAACCTGTGCATAAACACGAAGTCCAGGTTTAGAGATACGACGAAGACCAGAGATGATCTTCTTGTTATCTTCTGTGTACTTTAAAGTGATCGTCAGGTCTTTATGAACACCTTCACCTTCCACTTTATAGTCTGTAATGTATCCTTCTTCTTTTAAGATTTCAGCAATCGCTTTCTTTTCTTTGCTGACAGGCATACTAACAGTTTCATGTTTTTGTTGCAATGCGTTGCGGATTCTTGTCAGCATGTCCGCAATTGGATCAGTCATAATCATTGTTATATGCCTCCTTCTTACCAGCTTGCCTTTTTCACACCAGGAATCTGACCTTTATAAGCCAATTCTCTGAAGCAAATACGACATAATTTATATTTTCTCAATACTGAGTGTGGACGTCCACATCTTTCGCAGCGTGTATATTCACGAACTTTAAATTTCTGAGGACGTTGCTGTTTATTGATCATTGATTTCTTAGCCATTTTACGTTCCTCCTACTTCTTGAAAGGCATACCCATTTTTTCAAGCAGGGCTTTAGCCTCTTCATTTGTTTCTGCGGTTGTTACGATGACAACATCCATTCCGCGTGTACGGTTTACTTTATCAAAATCAATTTCCGGGAAAATGATCTGTTCTTTAATACCCAGTGTATAGTTTCCACGACCATCAAAGCTAGTGTCAGAAACTCCACGGAAGTCACGAACACGTGGCAAAGAAATGTTGAACAACTTATCTAAGAAGTCATACATTTTTTCTTTACGCAATGTAACTTTACATCCGATTGACATACCTTCACGCAATTTGAAGTTGGCAATGGATTTCTTTGCTTTTGTGATTACCGGAGCCTGTCCAGTAATGGCTGCCAATTCCTCAACAGCTTCATCCAACAATTTCGCATTTTGGATGGCATCTCCAACACCGATGTTTACGACCACTTTTTCGATCTGCGGTACCTGCATTACGGATTTGTAGTTGAAGTCTTTCATAAGCTGAGGAACGACTTCGTTTTTATATTTTTCCTGTAAACGGTTCATGTCTTATCCTCCTTATTTAACCTTAACTTCTTTTCCGCTTGTCTTGTAGACACGCACCTTAGTTCCGTCTTCTTTTACTTCCATTTTAATACGGGAAGCTTTTTTGCTCTTTTCATCCCAAAGCATTACATTGGAAACGTGAATCTTAGCTTCTTTTTCAATAATTCCGCCATCTGGATTGGCCTGTGTCGGTTTCTGGTGTTTTTTCACCATGTTTACACCTTCCACAATAACCTTATCTTCTTTTGGATATACAGAAGTTACTTCACCGATTGTGCCCTTGTAAGCACCAGTAATAACTTTGACTCTATCACCTTTTTTAATTCTCACTTGGCACACCTCCTATAATACTTCCGGAGCCAGAGATACGATCTTCATGAAATCGTTATCACGTAATTCACGAGCAACAGGGCCGAAAATACGTGTTCCTCTAGGCGTCTTATCATCTTTGATCAATACAACGGCATTGTCATCAAAACGGATGTAAGTACCGTTTTCACGGCGAACACCACGTCTTGTACGAACGATAACACCTTTGACTACATCACCTTTTTTAACGGTTCCACCAGGAGTGGCCTGTTTTACAGTACACACAACGATATCACCGATGTTTGCAAATTTTCTTACGCTTCCGCCTAAACAACGAATAACTAATACTTCTTTAGCTCCGGTGTTGTCAGCGACGCGTAAACGACTCTCGTTTTGAATCATTGTTTCGCCCTCCTAGTCCTATACACGCGCTTTCTCAATGATGCTTACCAAGCGGAAACGCTTTGTAGCAGACAATGGACGAGTTTCCATGATCTCTACACGATCTCCTACACGAGCTTCATTCTTTTCATCATGCGCTTTGAATTTCTTTGAATATTTAACACGTTTACCGTATAAAGGGTGTGTTTTCTTAGTTTCTACTACAACCGTGATTGTTTTATCCATCGCATCACTTACGACAGTACCACGATATACTTTACGTACGTTTCTTTCCATCGTCATACCCTCCTACTCTTGACCTTGCGCATTTTCACGCTCTGTCATTACTGTTTTGATACGGGCAATCGTCTTCTTAACAGTTTTTAAACGTGCCGTGTTTTCCAGCTGTCCTGTAGCCTGCTGGAAGCGGAGATTGAATAACTCTTCTTTTAAAGCATCGATCTGAGCAAGAAGTTCTTCATTTGTCTTTTCACGAATTTCTTTAGCTAACATTATTTCACTTCTCCTTTTCTCGCAAAACGAGTCTTAACAGGAAGCTTGTGGCTGGCAAGACGAAGCGCTTCACGAGCTACTTCTTCACTTACTCCACCAACTTCAAACATTACTCGTCCAGGCTGTACTACTGCAACCCATCCTTCTGGAGCACCTTTACCGGAACCCATACGCACTTCCAAAGGTTTTTTAGTTCTTGCCATGTGAGGGAAAATACGAATCCATACTTTTCCTCCACGTTTCATATAACGTGTCATGGCAATACGGGCAGCTTCGATCTGACGGTTGCTGACATAGTTTCCACTTTCGGCAACCAAACCAAATTCACCAAAGTCAATAGAACGACCAGCTTTACTACGACCTTCATAGCTCAAACGATGTGGACGTCTATACTTTGTACGCTTAGGCATCAACATTATTCGTTACCTCCTTTGTTTTCAACAGGAGCCTGTTCCTTTGCAGGAGCCGCATTCTGCTGAGGAGCACGTCCGTTTGGACGACGATTACGGTTGTTGCGGTTTCTTCCGCGCATTGGACGCTGTTTTGGAGCTTCTGGTTCTTTTACCATTTCTCCAGGCAGTACTTCACCACGACAGATCCATACTTTAACACCTAAACGTCCGTATGTTGTAGCAGCTTCTTCCCATGCATAATCGATGTCAGAACGCAATGTATGCAACGGTACGACACCTTCAGAGTATCCTTCTGTACGAGCCATATCAGCACCACCTAAACGACCAGATACAGCTGTTTTGATACCTTTGGCACCAGCACGCATAGAGTTCTGGATTGCTTTTTTCTGTGTGGCACGGAAGCTTTTACGCTGTTCCAATTCATTAGCGATCCAACGAGCAACCAAACGAGCATCCAAGTTTGGATTGGCTACTTCGACAACGTTGATCTGGATCGTCTTTTTGTTTTTAGAATCTTTTTTAGCACCGGCGTTAACCATTTTTTCCAGTTGTTTTTTCAGACCTTCGATAGATTTTCCATCCTGTCCGATCACAACACCTGGATGAGCCGTACGAACGATGATCGTTACACGATTTTTAGTACGTTCGATTTCAATACGAGAGATCTGAGGATCCGCTTTTCTCTTATCCTGTGCTGCGTTCGACAATTTTTCATAATAGTTTTCGATGAATTCACGAATCTTAACATCTTCGATCAGAAGGGATCCGAATTCTTTATCGTCTGCGTACCACCTTGACTGCCAGTCACGAATGATACCAACACGCATCCCGATCGGGCTTACTTTCTGTCCCATGGCGAACCTCCTACTCTTTCTCAGCCACTACAACTGTGATGTGGCTTGTACGTTTCATAATTGGGCTGGCACTACCTTTTGCACGAGGCATATAACGTTTTAAAGTAATACCTTCATTGGCCCAGCAAGCTTTAACATAAAGCTTTTCTTCATCTAAATCATTGTTGTTTACCGCATTGGCAATGGCAGAGTTCAAAACTTTTCCAACCAGATATCCACCTTTGTTGGGAGTGAACTTGCAAATTGCTTTTGCTTCTTCTACGTCTTTGCCGCGGATCAAGTCTAAGACAAGTCTTGCTTTACGAGGCTGAATACGTAGAGTTTTCGCTGTTGCTTTTACTTCCATGATATCCTCCTAATTAACGTGATTTCTTGTCATCTGATCCATGACTTGCATATTTACGAGTTGGAACAAATTCACCTAATTTGTGACCAACCATATCTTCTGTTACATAAACTGGTACGTGTTCCTTACCGTTGTAAACCGCAAATGTGTGTTCAACAAACTGAGGGAAGATAGTAGAACGACGACTCCATGTTTTAATAACTTCTTTTTTGTTTGAGGCATTTAATGCTTCGACCTTTTTCATCAGATGTTCATCACAGAAAGGTCCTTTTTTCAAACTACGACTCATGTTCTTTCCTCCTTTTCCTATTTACCGTTACGACGGCGCACGATTAATTTAGTGCTGGCTTTCTTAGTACGACGTGTCTTAACACCCAGAGCTTTTTTACCCCAAGGAGTCATTGGAGATTTACGTCCGATCGGTGTACGACCTTCACCACCACCATGAGGGTGATCGTTAGGGTTCATAACAGAACCACGTACGGTAGGACGAATACCTTTATGACGATTACGTCCGGCCTTACCGATGTTTACCAAGCTGTAATCTTCATTTCCGACGATACCAACTGTAGCACGGCAGTTTCCTAACACTTTACGAACTTCTCCGGAAGTCAAACGCAAAGTAACGTATTTTTCTTCAATACCCAGAATCTGAGCAGAACATCCGGCACTACGAGCCATCTGTCCACCTTTACCAGGTTTTAATTCAACGTTATGAGCGAATGTACCTTCTAGCATATTCTTCAATTCCATAGCGTTTCCAGTTTTAATATCTGCTTCAACACCGGAAATTACGCTCATCCCTACCTGTAAATCCTTTGGTGCAAGAATGTAACGTTTTTCTCCATCGGCATATACTAACAAGGCAATGTTAGCACTGCGGTTTGGATCGTATTCAATCGTTTTAACGCGAGCAGGGATGTTGTCCTTGTTACGTTTGAAATCGATGATACGGTAGGCTCTCTTATGTCCAGAACCTTTATGACGTGTTGTGATACGTCCTGTGTTATTACGTCCACCTTTAGACTTCAATGGAGCTAACAGACTTTTCTCTGGTTTTGAAGTTGTGATTTCTTCAAATGTCAAAGATGTCATCCCACGACGTCCTGGTGTCGTTGGTTTATACGTCTTAATTGGCATAAACTTTCTTTTTCCTCCTTATCGCAATGTTTATTCAGGAAATAGCGTCTTCTCCCTGATTATTCAGCCTCACCGAATAAATCGATTGACTGACCTTCTTTGATCTTAACGATTGCTTTATGAACCGCACTCGTTTTTCCTGTGTATCTTCCAACACGTTTTGTCTTAGGCTTTGTGTTCTGCATGTTGACTTTTACAACTTCAACTTTGAACAAAGCTTCCACAGCCTGACGAACTAATACTTTATTTGCACCCTTGGCAACTTCAAATGTCACTTTGTTATCTTCTGCCATCATCTTCATTGTTTTTTCTGTGATGATCGGGCGAAGAATGATATCTCTGTAATCAGTCATTATGCAAGTGCCTCCTCAACTTCTTTTACTGCAGCGCTTGTCATAACGATCTTGTTGGCATGTACCAGATCAAATACGTTAATCAGATCACTTCTCATCATTGTGCAATCTGGAACGTTGCGGCTTGATAAGTAAGCATTCTGTACATCTTCGTTCTGTCCAACAACGAATAACGTTTTCTTAGGCGCCTGAATTGCTTCCATGATAGAAACAAATGTCTTTGTCTTAGGTTCTGCAACTTCGAACTTATCTAATACGCTGAAGGCTGTTTCTGCCACTTTTTCACTCAAGGCAGATTTCAAAGCCAAGCGACGTACTTTTTTGTTGATACGGTAGCTGTAATTACGTGGTGTAGCTCCGAATACTGTTCCACCGCCACGGAACTGTGTAGCACGAATAGAACCCTGACGAGCACGACCTGTACCCTTCTGACGGTATGGCTTACGTCCACCACCGCTGACTTCGCTGCGTCCTTTTGTGGAAGCCGTACCCTGACGACGACCTGCCAACTGCATCTTTAACGCATCAAATAAAGCCTGCTGATTTGGTTCGATACCAAATACGGCATCATTCAGTTCAAGAGAAGAAACTACTTTTCCTTCCTGGTTGATCACATCAATCTTTGCCATTATTCCTGAACCTCCTTATTTGCACTATAGTCAACTAAAGTAACCGGCGCTTTATTTCCCTTAGAAGTCTTTGCGGTACGAACCATCACAAATCCTTTTTTAGGTCCTGGCACGTTTCCTTTAATCAACAAGTAGTTGTTTTCTTTATCTACTTTGATCACTGTCAGGTTCTGGTTTGTTGTTCTGTATCCACCTTCCTGACCAGCCATGATCGTACCTTTCATGATACGTCCCTGGCGAGATGTAATACCGTTTGTAGCTAAAGAACCGATATGGCGAATGTTCTTAGAACCACCGTGGCTCTTTGGACCCTGGTGCGCATTGTTACGAACGATCGTACCATTGTAACCTTTACCTTTGCTGGTACCGATCACATCCACTGTTTCACCAGCTTCGAAGATCGTAACGTCAACCAAATCCCCAACGTTTACATCCAATTCACAGTCACGTACTTCCTGAATACGACGTTTCGGACTCGTGTTTGCTTTAGCACAATGTCCTACATTTGCCTTTGTTGTACGTTTTTCTTTGATTTCTTCAAATCCTAACTGAATCGCATTGTATCCGTCACTCTCCACTGTTTTCTTCTGAAGAACAACATTTGGAGTTGCTTCAACAACGGTTACCGGAATCAATACACCATCTTCGGTGAAGACCTGTGTCATTCCTAATTTTCTTCCTAATAATCCTTTCATCTTCGACACCTCCATTAAAGTTTAATTTCGATGTCTACACCACTAGGAAGTTCCAGTCTCTGTAAAGAATCCATCGTTTCCTTTGTCGGTGCAACAATCTCAATCAAACGCTTGTGCGTACGCATTTCAAACTGTTCACGAGAATCTTTATCTTTGTGAACGGCACGTAGAATTGTTACAACTTGTTTTTCCGTTGGTAACGGAACGGGACCAACAACTTTTTTAGCTCCGTGTTTCGTCACTGTTTCGACGATTTTCTTGGCACTGTCATCTAAGATGCGGTGCTCATACGCTTTTAAGCGAATTCGAATTGTGTTTTTTGCCATGTTTAACTCCTTTCGTATATTCGAGATATACATGCTCCATGCGAATTCCCTGACGCCACCCATGACAACGCTTCTCAGTGGGTCAGCAACCTCGCACTTCTACGCAGTGCGCAATGATGATACCATATCTATAAGCGACATTCAAGTGCTTTTTTCACTTTTTTCCTTATGGATTTTGCCGGTTCTTTACTATCCTTTTTTCGATGGTTATGCTACTCTTTTGTATGGATAAATAAGACCGTTTTGGTCAAGGAGATACACACTATGCAAAGTATTCAAAATATTTATAAAATCGGTCCGGGTCCCAGCAGTTCTCATACCTTTGGCCCTATGCGCGCCAGTCAGGACATGCTGGAACATTACCCCGATGCCGATGAATTTAAAGTTACATTATTTGGCTCTCTAGCTTTGACTGGAAAAGGCCATCTCACTGACAAAATTATTGAAAAGACCTTTTTTCCTACCCATTGTACGATCACCTTTGATCTAAAGACACAATGCGAGCATCCAAACACCATGACCATTGAAGCCTTTAAAGACCACGATGCTTTAGGAAAACATACCTATATATCTATAGGCGGCGGTAAGATTTTAAAGGATCAGGAGCAGGAATCTGAAGAAACACATGTCTATCCGCATAATTCTATGGATGATATTCAAGGCTATTGTAAACAACATCATCTTCGCTTAGATAAGTATATCGATCAGTTTGAAGATGAATCGTTAAACAGCTACATGGATAAGATCTTTGATGCGATGATCGAATGTGTGGACAAAGGATTAAATACGATTGGTAAGCTGCCAGGCTCCTTAGAAATCGACAGGGTAGCCAGCGCATTGTACCAGAGTGCTAACAGCTGTGATGATCTGATTGAAAGAAAAAGTCTTTT
Source organism: Faecalicoccus sp. (assembly GCF_036552745.1). Classification (NCBI taxonomy): domain Bacteria; kingdom Bacillati; phylum Bacillota; class Erysipelotrichia; order Erysipelotrichales; family Erysipelotrichaceae; genus Faecalicoccus; species Faecalicoccus sp. The sequence continues at coordinate 6,461 of NZ_JAXKBY010000089.1, read as the reverse complement.
ACTCTCCAGCTATGCTTATGCGGCCAGTGAACAAAATGCCAGCGGCGGTATGGTCGTTACCGCACCAACTATGGGCAGCTGCGGTGTATTGCCAAGTCTTCTCTATCATTTTTATAAAGATGAAAACTATCCCAAAGATACCTTGATCCAGGGCCTTAAAGTAGCCGGCCTGATCGGTAATCTCATTCAGCATAACGCTACGATATCCGGGGCCAAGGCTGGCTGTCAGGCGGAAGTCGGTGCTGCCTGCAGTATGGGAGCCGCCTTTGTCAGCTCCTGTAACTTTGAAAACAATGCACAAATCGAATGCGCTGCTGAAATCGGTCTGGAACATCATTTAGGATTGACCTGTGATCCGGTCGGCGGTTATGTCATGATTCCGTGCATCGAAAGAAATGCCGTTGCCAGCCTTCGCAGTCTGGATGCCGCCCGTCTGGCAAAGTATTTACGCAACGTTAAGAAAAACCGTGTCAGCTTTGATATGGTCGTTAAAACGATGAATCTGACCGGTAGCAAACTTCCTTTGGAATTAAAGGAAAGTGCCTTAGGCGGTTTAGCTGTAGTTGTGCCTACAAAAAAGAATGGCTAAAGCCATTCCAACAAAAGAAAAATCAATGGTAATGTCAACATACTCAATAAGGTTGATACGAAGATGATCCTGGATGCAAATTCAGGATCTTTTTCATAGCGCTGTGCCAGCATAGCCGTTGTACTGGCAGCCGGCATAGCCGATAAAAGAACACAGACGTTGCGAACCATGGATTCAACCGGCAAGAATAAAAGGATCGCAAAAATCAAAAGCGGCAAAACCAATAAACGCAGAACACTATATAAAATAGAAATATGATCAAATATCTTTTCTTTTGGCACATCGCTTAAGATCCCGCCAATCACGATCATGCTTAAAGCCGTATTACAATCTCCGATTACGCCAATCGTATCATCGATAAACTTTGGCAGGTGAATATCAAACATCCCCAAAACCATGAGCACGATTCCTATATAGATTGCCACAATACAAGGATTGGTGGCAACCTTTCGAATTACTTCCTGTCTCGTTCCTTTTTCATAAAGCGATACACCATAGCTCCACATACAAACTCTTTGAGGAATCAAAAAGATCGATGCACACAACAATCCTGTCGGACCAAACGCACTTTGTGCTACCGGCATTCCCATAAACCCGGCATTGGAAACCATAGTTCCATATTGTAAAGAAGGTTTGCGATCATCTTTGATTCCATTCCAACAGCTTTTGCAAAAAATCAAATACAAAAGTTGAATGCCTACAGAAATCATAAAAACCAGGATCATGGATGCAAGCAGCTGTTGATCGACCTTGATTTCAAAAGATCGGATCGTTGCGCAGGGCAAGACCAGACATAAGACAATATTGGTCAACTGTTTTCGGATCTGCTTGGAAAAATAGCCCAGCTTTGCTAAAACAAAACCAGCTAAGATCAACAAAAAGATTTCCAGTTGTAAATCAAGCATATCTTTCGCTTCCCTTCAAAAAAAACTACAGAGAAATTCTCTGTAGTCATTCTAAACGGTCTTTAAAAAATTTTCAAACTTTCGCCTTTGTACATAATAAGCGATGACCAGGACAATAATCGAAACATCAAAAGCCGGAGGAAGCCACATTTTTAATAAAATACACATTACAAAGCTGGCAATATCCATGTACAAATAATCACGTACCGGTGCATAGCTTTTGATCAGTTGTATTTTCAGCTTCATATTCCGATAGAAGAAGACCAGCGCAATAGCTCCGACGATCGCATCTACACTGAAATTCACAACAAATTCCTGTGCCAGAATAGCTCGAAGAAAGAAAAGAATCAAAGTACCGGTTATTACAATCACAATACCCGATAACTGAAACTTTGCCTTGTCTTCTTTTAAATACGTTTCCTTAAATTTCTTAAACGATTGTGATTTCGCCCAGGAACGAATTTCCTTGCCTAAATTTCCTTCATAGTGCAAGCTGCGTCCTTCTTCCTTTGCCTTCTGAAGCTGATCTAAATAATAATTGGCATATAAATTGCGCAATCCCAGATTGGATTCCTTTTTCTCAATTGCTTTTAAGATGTCTTGAAAGTCCTCTTGTTCCTCTAACGTTTCCGGCAGAGGAAGATGAGGTTTCAGCCAAGTATATTTTGTCAGATCGATCATTCAAAAACTACTTTCTGCGCCTCATCGATCTCTACATTTGTTCCAAAGTAGGCTTTTAATGCCTCAATCGCATAGCCTGTATCTTTGATACCGGCCGTTTCATAGCTGGAATGCATAGCCAGCTGCGGAAGTCCGATATCTACGGCATGTACGCTGACTTGTGTATTGGACAAGTTTCCTAATGTAGATCCACCGACCACATCGCTACGGTTGGCAAAAGTCTGTACCGGTACACCGGCTTCTTTACAGATACAAGTAAATAAGGCACGGCTAAAGGCATCTGTCGTATATTTCTGGTTTGCACTTTCTTTGATAACCGGTCCTTTGTTCATCATCGAACAGTTGACCGCATCCGTTTTTTCCGGATGGTTTGGATGCACCGCATGCGCATTATCACAGCTTACCAGGAAGGACTTGCTGATGGCCTGATAATATTCTTCCGCATCCTTTCCCAAACCTAAGTTGATACGCTGTAATGTATCATATAAGAAAGTGGACATAGCTCCCTGCTTTGTATTCGATCCAACTTCTTCATTATCGAATACGCAGCAGACATTGATCGCATGTTTGTTTTCAGACTCAATAAATGCTTTTAAAGACACAAAGGCACATTGTAAGTCATCCAGTTTTGGTGTAGAAACAAATTCATTTTTGTAACCCCAGATCACCGGTTTTTGACGATTGACTAAGAATAAGTCTTTAGCTAAGATCTGTTCGACTTCTACACCTAATTCATCCGCAACCATCTTATCAAAGTCACCCTTCTTCAACTCACCGGTAGAGAATAGAGGACAAAGATCAACCTGACGATTATATTTATAACCATCGTTGATGTTACGGTTGAAGTGAATGGCTACATTAGGAATCAACAACAAGTCTTTATCAATATATAATAAGCGACTTTCTATTTTGTTTCCTTCCTGTACCAATACACGTCCGGCAATCGTTAACGGACGATCAAACCATGTAGAATCGATCATACCACCATAAGCTTCTACATCTAAACGCAAATATTCATTGGGTCCTTCTAATTCCGGAACGCTCTTGATCTTATATGTTGGCGAATCGGAATGAGCAGCCGTCATCTGGAAATGATAATCATCTAACACGCTTCCTAATTTAAAGGCAATGATACTGGAGTGGTTACGAATCGTGTAATACCCTTCTCCTTTTTCCAGGTGCCATGGTTTACCTTCCGGTAAATATATGAATCCAGCCTGTTCCAAATAATCACGCACGGTTTTTACTGAATGGAACATGCTTGGACTGCTTTGAATAAAATCCATCAATTCATTTGAAATTTCAATATTGTTCATAATAGTATCCTCCTTAGACTATTCTAAACTATAGACACTAAAAACTCAAAAGAAAACGACTCCCGAAGGAATCGTTTTTCAATTTTCATTAAGCGTTAACCGTACCGTCTCTTTCGTCCTGTTTCTTACGGATAACAGAGAAGATCAAACCTAACAATGTTAAGATAATTGGTGTAACAACGTTTAATACAAATGTAAATGGATCTGGCGAATACATTCCCAATACAGAGAATACTAATACGATCAAGAAACATAAAACACCAAAGAATTTACCGATTCCTCTACTTTTAACAAACTTATAGGCTCGTGGGAATTTTTCATCTGCTGCTTTACGAAGCATGAAGTACGCAAAGAATACCCACAAATAACGAAGTGGCATACAAACAGAGTTCAATTTATTCAACTGTGCCAATACCGAAGCGGCCCCTGGAACGACTGTCTGTGCAACGATAATGGCACCAGACAAGATAACAACCATCCAAATACCATTGACATAAGCACCGTATTTGTTTTGTTTCAACAATTGTTTCGGAACACTCTGGCTTGTGATAGGGTCTTCCAACAACATACGCAAAGGAGCATCGATACTTACTACCAATGTAGAGAACTGACCAATGGCATTACACAATGCATAGATGATCATCAATACATTACCAACGCCATAGTATTCACCTAATTTCTGGAATGCCCAGTAAGCACCATTGGCAATATATGCCGTTTGTGATTCAGCACTTGCGAATACAACAGCCGGATCAAACATCATAGCCATCGCAAATGTACCAAAGATAGCACAAATCACCACCATTCCGGCAGCAAACATCATACTCTTAGGGAATTGACGTGCCGGATCACCATCCATTTTATTTACGTATGGAGAAATTTTTTCGATACCGCCAACCGCAAATACTAAGATTGATAAGTTTGTGAAATAGTTTACATCAAATGTCGGAATAAAAGAATCCCAGCTCCAGTCAATGCTTGCAAAGCCACCATTTGGATTGATAACCGGTGCCGCAAACATCAATAAGATATACAGAATACTCATGACAAACATACTGGAACCAGCCAGTGTAGCCAGTTTCTTCAATGGGTTCAAACCACGGCTTGCCACCCAGCAGAAGAACAAGAATACAACCAACGTTGCCAACTGTACATACAATGTAGGGAATGTGTCATACGTTTCCGCATTCTGGAACACCATCCAGCTTAAGGCTTTCAAACCACCGGACCCCTTGGAAGCAATGTACGTTACGTGACATGCCCAATATGTCCAACCTGCATAGTAACCAACTTTAGAACCGGCTGTTTCCTGAACCCAAGAGGTAACACCTCCACCTAGATCTTTGAAAGCTGATCCTAACTCTCCTACCATCAATGCATAAGGCAAGAAGAATAATACGAACATCCAGATCCATGAGAAGATAACTTGGATTCCGTTGAAGTACATGAAACCGTTAACTACGTTACCAAATCCCCATAATGTGGAGAAGCACATGAACGACAACATGTACCACTTGATTTTCTTTTGAGAATTATCCACTATTTACAACTCCTTTCCCAAAGTAAACAAGTACATATATAATCACATATTTTTGCGTAATTGTCAAAGAGGGCTTGACTTTTTCGCAATATATATACAATATTCCTACAGTTTTTTAAAGAGAATTTACTTTGTTTTTTAATAGTGGCAATAAATATTTCATGAATTCCTGTACCGCCGGGGAAGGGTTGGACTGCAGCGCAATACCGATTTCTATATATTCTTGAGGGTCTAGAGACTTATATAATATTCCTTCTTCCATACCCCAGGCTGATAAACGATTATCCATAGATATTCCCAACCCCTGCTTCACCATCGCAAAGCTGGCATAGGGCTCCAAAGTAGAAAACTGACGATGTGGATATATTTTGTATTTCTGAAAAACTCGTTGATTATCCGTATCTTCTCCGGGATAGGTAAAGATTACATTTTCTTTTTCAAACTCTTTGACTGATATTTTGTCTTCACTTGCTAATTTATGATTCTTGGGAATCCATGCCAACATCTCATCTTTTGTGATCGGTATCCATTGACAATCTCCCAATTCTCGTTTGGATACAATACATAAATCCAATCGGTGTTGTTTCAGCTCCTGCACCAGATAAGAACTATATCCATGACGTATCTTTAAATCGACATCTGGATAAACCTTACTGAAATTCTTCATAGCCAGGGCAAATGTATCATAATAATAACGATGTGAAACACCAATTTCGATTTCTCCAACATATAATTCATTGATGTCAGATACTTTTTGTTCCAACAGTTGATCTTGATATAGAAGCTCTCGTATACCGCTTAAAAGATGACGACACTCATTGGTTGGAAACATACCATCATGATTTCTTCGCAACAAGGTAAATCCCATTTCTTTTTCTAAACTGGAAATCATTCGAGAAAGACCACTGGGTGTATAACCTATTTTTTTAGCTGCTTTGGATAGACTTTTCGTATCAATGACCTGTACCAGCACTTTACATTTTTCTAAATCCATAATTCCCCCTTTATTAAAAAAACCGCTGTTTCCAGCGGTTTACAATCATTGTTTAATCGAAATTATCCGATGATTTCAGTAACGTTTCCGGCACCTACAGTGTGTCCACCTTCACGAATAGAGAACTTAGTTCCGTTTTCGATAGCGATTGGGTGAATCAATTCTACAGACATTTCAACGTTGTCACCAGGCATTACCATGTCAGTTCCTTCTGGAAGAGTGATAACACCAGTTACGTCAGTTGTACGGAAGTAGAACTGAGGACGGTAGTTAGAAACGAATGGAGTGTGACGTCCACCTTCTTCTTTAGTCAGTACGTAAACCTGAGCCTTAAAAGTAGTGTGTGGGTGTACACTTCCTGGTTTAGCTAAAACCTGTCCACGCTGAATTTCATCACGTGCAATACCACGAAGCAAAGCACCGATGTTGTCACCAG
>NZ_JAXKBY010000088.1:0-11910 GCF_036552745.1 Faecalicoccus sp. | reverse complement strand
TATAGCACCATTATTATAACATAAATAAAAAAATTTTTAAAATTATTTAGAAAACAAAAAAGTTCCGTAAACACGGGACTTCTGAGGAGTTTCGATCAAGTTTAGAGTCAAAAAAACATGGTGCTAGCTTCTAAAGACGGGGCTTTGTATGCTGCTATCAATTTATGCCTAGAAATCATACCAAATGTACATTTATAAATCAAGAAAATTTGAAATGTTAATGCACAGAATATAAAGATTTGTTATAATATATGAGATTCATTTGGGAGGTACTGTCATGGATGCAGTTTTAGATATTTTTAATTCGTTCATTGATTTTATTAGTTCGCATATATCAACGACCGTACTGGTATATATTGCCGTCGCTTTTTTGTTGTTGATCTTGATTTGGATCGTTTCCAGAATGATTCGTCGTCGTAAGGCAGAAAAACGTTTGACAGAGCTGGAAGTGGAAATCAATGAGATTCGCAATAACCAGCTGGCTTTTAAATTCAACAAAGCCAGTGCATTTGCTCGTGTCAATGATGATGTGATGGAACGTGTTAAGAATTTAACGACAAAATATAATACTTGCCAACAAAGTGTATCTACAATTGAAGATTTATTTACGGATGCCGATCATCTGTTAGATTCCCGTCGTGCGAAAAAAGCAATGCGTAAAATGGATGAAATTGAGTCTTTAATTGATGATACTAAAGAAAGAATTCGTATCGTGAACCAGAGCTTAGATCATATTTTGGAAAAGGAAAGCGAAGTTCGTGAGCTGGCCAGTGCTTTAAAAGAACGTTTCCGCAGTGTAAAAACTGTTTACCAGGATAATCGAAGCAGCTTCTATGGCGCTGCCGTTTTGATTGATGCCAAATTGGAAGATATTGAAAATCAGTTTACGAATTTTGAAGAATGGATGTATGCTTCCGAGTTTAATAAGGCAAAAGATGAATGTGAAAAGATCAGTAAACAGGTTGATACATTAAGCTCTGTGATCGCAGCCTATCCGGATCTGTATGAAAAGGCAAAGACTGTATTGCCTAGAGCCATTGAAGAAGTTGAACACAATGTTCAGACGATGGAGGCAAGTGGTTTAGATTTGAGCTATTTACAGCCAATGAATAAAGTAAGTGGATTTAAGGACAATGTGCAAAACGTATTGAATTTATTAGATTCCGGTGAAGTAACTAAAGCTGATACATTGTTGAATGAAACAACCGATGCGGTTTTGGTTTTACAGGATAACATTTCGCAGGAACAAAGTGCTTATGAAGAAATTCATGGTGATTTAAATGCCAAGCTGGCTATTCTGGATCGCATTGAAGATGAATTGTCTGAAATCAAAAGCTTGTATGCCAATATTAAAGATCGTTTTGGTCTGGAAGACTGGACGCAGCATTTCATGTTGGCGGATAAACAGTGTGCCAGTTTAAAAGAGAAGAAACATTTGATTGAAACACAGTTGAATCAGGATGATAAAACAAGTGTGGATCTGATTCACAATTATCGTGCTTTTGTGCAGGAAGCCGATGAGTTTGAAAAACAGATTCAGTCGATGAAGAAAATGCTGGTAGGTGCCAGCAGTGATGAAAGTCGTGCGAAAAAGCAGTTGATCAAGCTGCAGCTGATCTTAAATGAAGTTCGTTTGAATGCAGCAATTCGCCAGCTGCCAAGCATCTCCGGTCAATTTGATGATGATATCAAAGAAGGAGAACGCTTGATTCAAAGAGTGCGTGTAGTATTGGATCACAGTCCGTTAGATGTACAGACATTGAATGCAGATCTGCAGGATGCGATTGATTTTATCTATAAGCTCTACAACAACGCCAATAACTTAACTGGTGTAGCCGTTATGGTAGAAAATGCGATCGTCTTTGGAAATCGTTTTAGAAGCAGTCATCCGGAAATGGATACAGAACTGACTAAGGCTGAATTGTATTTCCATAATGGTGAATATACAAAAGCCTTACGTATTGCGATTCAGGCCATTGAAAACATGCATCCGGGTATTTATGAAAAGCTGATTGCGAAAAAAGATCCGGCTGTGATGAACCAGGTGCAATAATATGATTTATTTTGATAATTCTTCGACAACCTCTGTACGTGCAGAGGTTTCTCGTATTTATGCCCAGTTGATACAGGAAGCGTATGCCAATCCGGATGCGATGCATACACCGGGGCGTGAGGTTTCAAAAATGATGGAAACATCTCGCAAAAAGATTGCCGAGATGTTGAAAGTTGCTTATGAAGAAGTGTTGTTTACTTCCAGCGCCAGTGAATCTAATTCATTGGCCATCATAGGTTACTGTTTGGCTAATTCGCATCGAGGAAAGCACATTCTTTTATCCAATGCGGAACATGCCAGTGTGAGTCATTCTTTTGAATGGTTACAATCCATGGGTTTTGAAGTTGAATACTTGTCGATTGATGCCAGTGGAAAGGTTACATGGCAGGAGCTTAAAAACAAGATACGAAAAGATACGATTCTTGTATCTTGTATGCATGTCAACAATGAAATGGGAGCCATCAATCCAATTGATAAATTAGCCGATGTAGTTCATATGCATCCAACCTGCGTATTTCATTGCGATTGTGTACAAAGCTTTTCTAAAATCGATATTCCTTTTGAAAAGTTGGATCTTGTGACACTTTCGATGCATAAAATCCACGGTTTAAAGGGAAGCGGTATCTTGATCAAAAAGAAGAAGGTTCAGCTTATGCCTTTGATTCAGGGGGGACAGCAGGAATTTGGCTTACGAGGCGGCACCAGCAATGCGCCTGTCAATATTTGTGCTGCCAAAACGATTCGTCTGGCTTTGCAGGAACAAGAAGTGTCTTATGATAAAGTTCAAAAGATCAATCAATATTTACGCAAAGAACTTGTAAAGATTCCCGGTGCACACATCAATTCACCGGAAGATGCGATTCCTTATATCTTAAATGTGTCTTTTGATCAGATCACAAGCGAGGTTTTATTGAATGCCTTAGATCAGAAGGGTGTTTGTGTGAGCGCAAAAAGTACATGTTCTTCGCATTCAAAACATGCTAGTGCTATCTTGCTGCACATGGGATATGATGAAAAGATTGCGACACATATGATTCGTTTGTCTTTTGATAAGGACAACACGATAGAGCAGACAAAAGAGTTTATAGAAATATGTAAGGAGATTTTAAAAAGTTATGGATTACAAATATGATCATATACTGATTCGATATGGGGAACTTTCTTTAAAGGGAAAGAACCGCAATACCTTTATCAAACAGCTTCATGAAAATATAAAAATAGCAACGAAGGGTTTTCCGACATTGGAAATTGAACGCCAACATGATCGTATGTACATCTATTTACATGATGAGAATGCGAATCAAGTCAAAGATGTGATCGCAAAGGTGTTTGGTATCTCCTCGTTTAGTTTTGCGATCAAAACCAACAGCGATATGGATGAAATCATACAAGCGTGTATGCAGGCCCTGCCTTTGCACGAAAAAAAGACTTTTAAAGTGGCGGCACGTCGTTCGGATAAAAATTTCCCGATTATTTCGGATCAAATCAACCGTATGGTTGCGACATCGATCTTAAAAAACAGTGAATGGAAGGTCGATGTGCATAATCCTGATGTCAAGATTGTCATTGAGGTGCACGCGGATGCGACTTATATCATGACAGATAAGTATCCGGGGGCTGGTGGATATCCGGTTGGAGTGGGAGGAAAAGCCATGGTCCTTCTATCCGGTGGTATTGATTCGCCGGTCGCTTCGTATTTGATGATGAAACGTGGTGTTCGTATCGAATGCATTCATTATGCTTCACCACCTTATACCAGTGAGAATGCCAAAGAAAAAGTCATGGAACTCGCAAGACTGGTATCCGGCTATCAGGGCGATCTACTGGTGCATATCGTACCTTTTACTAACTTACAGCTTGCGATCTATCAAAATGCGGATGAAAGCTATGCCATTACATTGATGCGAAGGATGATGATGCGTATTGCGGCAGGTTTAGCACAAAACCGAAAAGCCCTGGCCATCTGTACCGGAGAGAGTGTAGGACAGGTCGCCAGTCAGACTTTGGAGAGCATGGTGGCCATCAATGAAGTTACAAACTTACCTATGATTCGTCCAGTCGTATGTATGGATAAAATTGAAATCATTGATCTGGCTAAAAAGATAGGTACATATGAAACCAGCATTTTACCTTATGAAGATTGTTGTACGATTTTCACACCGAAAAACCCTGTGACTAAACCAAGAGTGGATAAATGTAAACAATATGAAGCTCGTTTTGACTATGAAGCTTTAGTACAGGAATGTATTGAGAACGTGCAGTCGATCTGGGTACATCCTCAAAAAGAAGAGGACGATTTATTTTAAGATTTCATCACAAGATGAAGTCTTTTTTCTTTTGCGGATTTGTTGTAAACTTTAGCTATGTTAATTTGTCCAAAATGTAAAGAGCCATTAGTTAAACAAGAAAAAAGCTTTGTCTGTTCAAATCATCATGTCTATGATATCGCCAGGCAGAGCTATGTGAATTTATCAATGAAACAGAAAAAGCATTCCGGGGATAATGCGTTGATGGTTAAGGCGAGAAGCTCTTTTTTAGAAAGTGATGTTTATGATTTTATGCGTCAGTTTGTTTGTCAACAATTGTCAATATATGAAATCAAAACCTTACTGGATGCCGGCTGTGGGCAAGGTTATTATACAAAGGCATTTTCACAGATCGTACTAAGCTGTGTAGGTATCGATTTGAGTAAAGAAGCCATTCTATACGCTTCCAAACAAGATAAGAAGACACAATATATTGTCTCCAGCTTTTTTGATGCACCTTTTACCGATTCTTCTTTTGATGGTATCGTATCTATTTTTGTACCCCAGGCTGCTGATGAGTTTGCTCGTCTTCTACAAGAGAAAGGGATATGGATTGAAGTTGGGCCAGGTCCAAAACATTGTCTGGAATTAAAAGAAGTATTGTATCAAACGCCGTATCTCAATCCCATGTCGTCTAAAGAGCTTTCAAATTTTGAATTGGTAAAGGAAACTATTTTATCGCAGAAGAAATGGATAAAAGATTGTTGGAGCTTACTAGAGATGACACCGTATCGTTATAAAACACATCCTAAGGCTTTAGAAAAAGTAAAAGAACTACAAGGAATGGATGTGACTTTAGAATTTTTAATTCGTATTTGGAGGAAAAAATGAAAACAACGATAAAAAAATGGGGAATCAATGCCGAAGGAATCAGTTATCTTCATCATAAACCGGTATTTATTAAAGGAGCACTTCCGGATGAAGTTGTTTCTTTTATGTTAGAAAAGGAAATGCCTCGATATAGTATCGGCCATCTGCAAAGCATTCTTAAAGAAAGTCCAAGGCGAAGAAAATCGCCATGTGCGTATGCCGACCAGTGTGATGGATGTGCTTTGATGCATGTAGATTATAAAGGCCAGTGTCAAATGAAGATGCAGATCTTAAAACAAACCTTAGCCAAGTATGCCGGTTATCGAGGAAAGATCAATCCCTTAATCAAAAATGAGTCTGTATTAGGGTATCGAAACAGCTGTAAGATGCCAGTCAAACAAGTTGATGGAAAAATCAGACTGGGTATGTACAAAGCAGAATCTAATACTTTTGTTTCCATTCCACGATGTATTGTACATCAAAAAGGTTTGGAGCAAACCAGACAGATGCTGGAAAGTATTTTTAATACGCATTCGATGCAGGCGTATGATTTTCAAACAGAATCTGGATTACGCACCGTTGTCATCAAAGAATTTGAAGAAAAAATACAAGTTATTCTGGTAACGGGTCAAGATACTTTAGATGCAGAGATGTTAAAAGAAATCAGTCAACTTGAACAGGTTGTTTCTATATGGCAAAGTATTAAAACAGACAATAGTGTAGATATCTATGGGAAAGAAATGCGCTTATTGTATGGGCAGGAAACAATGGAGTTGCATTTGGATGACTTGGTTCTGCAGCTTCTTCCACGTTCTTTTTTTCAGTTGAATACTAGACAAGCCTATCGTCTTTACCATTATGTCAAAGATTTGATTCAGCCTTGTGATGTTTTAGTGGAAGCCTATAGTGGGATTGGAGCCATGAGCTTGATGCTTGCCAAAAAAGCTAAAAAGGTAATTGGGATTGAATATATTGAGGATGCCGTAAAAAACGCAAATGAAAATGCACAGCGAAATCATTTGAAACATGTGTCTTTTGTTTGTGAGGATGCCGGAAAAGCTTTAAGGGACATGAAAGAAACTATAGATGCTTTGGTGGTAGATCCACCAAGAACGGGACTAGATGCATTGATGAAGGAAGTCATCTTAAAAAAACAACCCAACCAGATTGTTTATGTTTCCTGTAATCCCAGTACATTGGCAAAAGATCTAAAGCAGCTGCAGAAAATCTATGAAATCAAATCTGTACAACCATTTGACATGTTCTCACAGACCCAACATGTGGAGTTGGTAGCATTGATGTCTAGGGTGGATGAATAAGAAGAGTTGAAGTGTTGATAGAATAAGGTTTTCCAGTGGTTTTGGAGAATGTCCAAGCTGGGGAATCTTATTTTTATTTTGCTGAAAAGGAAGAGTAGTTTTCAGTAAAGGTAGGGTTGAGTTGATAGGATGACTTTTGGGTGGGGGGAGTTGACAGAACAGATGTTTTCATTTTGAATTGATATCCAAATGTGATATTCTATTAATAGAGAATTTTATTCTAGAAAGAGTGAGTGAATTGGCATTTTCTTATAAACCATTATGGAAGTTAATATTAGAGAAAAATATTAATAAAACTCAATTGAGAGATAGAGCAAAAATAACTAATCAAACACTATCACGTCTAAGTAAAAATCAAAATGTAAGTATGGAAATATTAGGTCGTATTTGTAAAACATTAGATTGTAGATTAGAAGATATTGTTGAGTATGTAAATGAAAAAAAAGATTTATCAATGTCACTAGATACTATTTCATTATTTAGTGGAGCAGGAGGGTTAGATCTAGGTTTAATTAATTCTGGATTTAACATAGTGTTTGCTAATGATATTCTAAAACCAGCAATTGAAAATTATCGTGCTAATATCGGAGAGATAACTGAAGAAGATATCACAAAAATTAATGCTAACGATATGCCGAATGCTGATGTAGTTGTAGCTGGTTTTCCCTGTCAACCATTTTCAAGTGCAGGTAACAGATTAGGTACAAAAGATGACAGAGGAAATTTATATTTGGAAGTATTAAAGGTTATAAATGCCAAAAAGCCAAAAGTTGTTATCATGGAAAATGTTCGTGGCTTATTATCTATGAAAAATAAAGATGGCTCCAAATTAATGGATTCTATTGTTACTCTATTAGAAAACACAGAGCCTGGTTATAAAGTTAAATATAAACTTTTAAAAGCTAGCAACTATGGAGTGCCACAAAATAGATTTCGAGTTATAATTATCGGCATTAGAAGCGATATAAACATTGATTATGAATTTCCAAAACCAATTGATTATGATCCTGAAAAGTTAACTGTAGGATATGTATTAAAAGGTGTTGAAGGATTACCTAATCAAAATGAGGTGTGGGAGTTGTCTCCTCAGAGCAAGAAACTAGTCCCATTCATTCCTGAGGGAGGTTCATGGAAAGACATCCCATACGAACATTTACCTGAGAGATTAAAAAAGATTAGGGATAATATGAAAAAATATCGTTCTCCTAATTTCTATAGAAGGTTTGCTAGAAATGAGATTAATGGAACAATCACAGCTGCTAGTACCCCTGAAAATAGTGGGATTTTACATCCTTTGGAGGATAGAAGATATTCTGTCAGGGAGATTGCTAGAATTCAATCATTTCCCGATAATTACATTTTTGTCGGAGATTCAGTATCAGCTAAATATACAATTATAGGAAATGCTGTTCCACCCAAATTAGGAGAGATTATTGGTAAATCTATAGTACAGCAGCTAATTGAAGCGGGATATTAAATTTATTATATGGAGTGAGATAAATTGAATTATTATATTTCAAAAGAAAATGTTTTAAACTCAATAGATTATTTTGAAAATCTTCAAGTGGATCCTGACTCTTCATTGTTTCTTTTTCTATTGTCTAAAAGAATTGGGATTTCCCACTCGTTTCCGGTAACATACAAAAGTGGAAGTCTTTCTGAAGAGCAAAAAACTGATTACTTAAAGTCATTGTGGATGTTAGGTGGATTATTTGATTCAACTGAGAAACCTAAAAGTAAAGTGTTGATGTTCCCGAACGGTTTTAGAAAACTTGAGTTATATCAACCAGCTACAGAATTTACTAGAATTATTGGTAGAATTAAGGACACAATAGAAAAGAAAAATTTCAATATCCCTATCTATGAGGATAATAATTCAAATTTAACATTAAAACATAACTATCAAGAAATATTAGAAGAATATTATCTTAAAGGGAATAGGATATCATTATCGCATTTTACTGCATGGGTGCTTCGTTTTACAAGATTTGAATTTGAACATGAACCGAATGAAAAAGAATTTACACGTGTATTAGAAAAAGTGATTAAAAAGTTATTTAAAATAAAAAGGATTTTTTATGGCTTTTTGATGATGATATATCTTTTAATAGAATTGCACCTTCTAAAACTATTATCAAAGGTTCGGAAATAAGAGATAAGTTTGAGTTTGATACTAAAAAACAACCTGAGGTTGAATCAATCAGTACTTCAGAGGAGTACCAACAAAATCTATTGACCAAAGAAGAAACGACACAATATTTAGCTTTAAGTGGTGATAATCCCTCAGATAAGGAAATACTAGATACGCTACTTTATAAAAAGCAAATTGTATTGACGGGGGTTCCTGGAGTTGGGAAATCTAGATACACCAATCTATTAAAAAATAGTGGAGAGTTTGCAGAAACAGAAATGGTTCAATTTCACGCTAACTATTCTTATGAAGATTTTATAGGATCTGAGACGTTGACGGTAAATGACCAAAATGCAACGATTGTTTCAACTCAAAAAGGCTTGTTTTTAGACTTTGTAGAAAAAGCAAAGCAGGATAAAAATAATAAATACCTATTTGTAATCGATGAATTAAATCGAGGTAATATTGCAGAAATATTTGGTGAGACAATCCTTACTTTAGATAGAGGATATTCGGTAAAACTTTCACGTCCAATTAAAGGAATTAAAGAATTAAACATTCCCGATAATTTATATATTGTAGGAACAATGAATACTAGTGATAGAAACATAGCATTTTTAGATTTAGCAATCAGAAGGCGTTTTGCTTTTATAAATTTATTACCAAATTACGACTTTTTATCAGAAAAGGTCATTCTTGAAGATTTTGACCTAGGTAACATATTAAAAATTATAAATCAAAGAATTTTAGAAACGTTAGGTGATTCCGAATTGATTTTAGGGCAATCTTATTTCATTCCAAACAAAACAGGTGATGACTTTATTTGGAACTTTGAAGAGTTTAAAAATCAATTTAATTTTGTGCTATTACCAACTTTGGTGGAATATAGTTTTAATGATATTAATGCAATAAATACTATAGTTGGTGAAAACCTTGCAGATGGTATTCAAGATATAGATGAATTTAAAATAGCTTTTCAAGCAGAGTTTCAAGTGTAGGTGAGTGAATGTTTAATAAAATTGAGACTGCTGGACAAACAATTATAAATGTATTGGATGAAGAATTTAGTTATTTTGAACAATTTGTACATAAGAACAATATAAGATGGGCGAGAGAAGAAAAGAACAACTCTATTTTAACTATAAGCCAATCCTATGTTGGGTATCTTGTAACACCTGTTCGCAAAATAAATTTGGAACCAAAGTATAATGAAATAGGATTCGAGCATATTTTTCGAATGTACTTATATGTTTATGGGTATAGGACTTCTGATAGTTCGTCTGTATTAGATATCTCAGAAGCCCAAAATGAGGTAGATGTTGCGGAGCTTTTTTTGGAAAACCTTCAAAAAAATATTCAGTTGGGTATTATACAGTCCTATCGAATATCGAATGAAAAGCTTGGAACTATTAAAGGTAATGTCCATTATCCCAGCACCTACAAGAATTATCTTTTAAACAAAAAGAAATATGTCGACACAAAGGTATCAAGACTCTCATTAAATAATGATATTAATAGACTTATTGCTACTGCTTTAATGAAACTAAAAAATGTAAAGAAATATACTTCAACTGCTACAAAACTTTTAATGTATTTTGAAAATGTATCTCCAAATGTTAAAAATGGTAGCGAATTATTAAAGAATATAAATTTTAATTCCAATACTTCAAGGTATCGAAATACATTGATTTACGCATCAATGATAATAGATCAATTAGATTATGAAGATGTGGGAAACACAATTGGAACAGAAAGTTTTATTATAAATTTCGATAGGTTATTTGAGGATTTTGTTATTAAAATATTAAAAGAAACTCCAGATAAAAGGGAGTTTTTCACATGGGAAAATTCCAAGAAATTTGCAGATATTCTAAAAAGTGATAATTGTTATGATAGTAGAGAATATCAACCGGATATCGTTTATCGTTATCTTGTAGAAGATGAAAGTTATGACTATTTACCTTCTGCTTATGGAGTTTTAGATGTTAAAAATAAAGCTTATAATGTCTTTAATAATAGCGATATTTATCAAATTGTTACATATGCAAGATTATTAAATAGTAAAAAAGTAATTCTACTGTATCCTTCTTTTTTAAACAAAAGACCGGAGACGCTCACTTTAAATTCAGATATATTTAATCCTTATGTAATAACGGCTTGTTTTATAAATATTGCTGATAAATCAGGAAAAGATTTCCTGAAATCTATTAATCTATTTGTGGATACAGTTGAAAAGACATTACTAGATATAAAGATTGATTAGTAATTATAGTGTTATGACTCTTTATGCATATCGTTTGATGCATAAAGAGTCGATGTTATCCTTAAAACATGTAGTAAGACTGCGAGGTGTGTAAGGGTTTGCTTAGCTTTAATGATAAAAATTTCATTAGTACTTTTTTTAATGATGGTGGGTATGTTTTGAATTTTAGTAATTCAGAATTTGATGATTTTACGCTGAATTCTGTTGGAATACCACTCCAAACGCAATATAAGTTATCAAAAGGAAAATCCTTTGTTGAGTTTATAAATCAAGCTGACGATGGTGAAATTATAAAATTAGTTACTGATTTAATTGAATATATAGAATATCAAAACATTGAAGATTTACTTACGGTTGAAAAGAGAAATCTTTATCCGAAATTGAAAGCGCTTATGTCAAAGTTTTCAACTAATCAAACATTTAGCAGTACATTGGTTACTGATGTCAAAGAAAAGTTTAATGATGTCTATATAGCTAGTCAACTCAGCATAATGATGTCATTAGTTGAAGAATCACCTTCGGATGTGATAGGGAAATCTAAAGAACTATTAGAGTCCTGTTTCAAACACATTTTAGATGAATTTGACGAGGAATATTCTCCATCATCCACTGTAGTACAATTAAGAAAACAAGTGTTTTTAAAATTAAATCTAGATCCGAAAGAAAATGTCTCAGCTAAAAATAATAATGATGTTAAGAAAATACTAAGTAGTTTCATTCAGGTAGTTGATGGTTTAAATTCTCTTAGAAATGATAAAGGTGATGGGCATGGTAAAGGAAAGAATTATACAGAATTACCTGTGCGATACGCTAAATTAGCAATGAACGCATCATTAACTATCGTACACTTTACCTGGGACACGTATAAAATGCATATTGGTAAATATAAATAGACAATATGAAATGACGAAGGAGGGATAAAAAAAGTAACCTTCCTTAATTTGTTGCATCGTGGATTTACCATTATACTTTGGTAAAAAAATTCATAGTATTGTGGAATTACCGCAAACAAATAAGGAGGGTTACCT
>NZ_JAXKBY010000087.1:0-3105 GCF_036552745.1 Faecalicoccus sp. | reverse complement strand
CTCAGGCCGGCTACGCATCATCGCCTTGGTGGGCCGTTACCCTCACCAACTAGCTAATGCGCCGCAGGTCCATCCAGCTCCAGAGCCTTTCAGCTCTTTTCATGATGACAAGATGCCTCGCCATCACCTATCCGGTTTTAGTTTCCGTTTCCAGAAATTATCCCGGGCACATGGGCAGGTTACCTACGTGTTACTCACCCGTTCGCCACTGACTTCCAAAAAAAGCAAGCTTTTCTCTTTAGTCCGTTCGACTTGCATGTATTAGGCATGCCGCCAGCGTTCATCCTGAGCCAGGATCAAACTCTCCATTTGATTTAGCTCTTTCAGATGTCCTCTGACATCGTTTTCTCTTTTTCCGAAATTGACGTTTCCTTTTTCTTTCAGGTTTGTTCTTGTTCAGTTTTCAAAGATCTCGCTCAGCGCTTTCCCGCGCCGTGCTCAATTATATTACCAAATCCACTCCCTTCCGTCAACATCTTTTTTCACTTTTTTTATCTTTTTTTAGTCCTTTTTGTTCTACTTACCTTTGTAATCGGTTTCATTGTCAGGTTGTGATTGGATACTGATACATTTGTCGATATTTTACATACATTTCCCTTCCTTTGTGGATTTAAAAAAGAGTCATGTCTTTTTATTTCATGACTCTTCTCAAAAGAAAATCAACTCATCTCTACCATTCCCCGATAGATAAATCCTTATTTTCTGGATGTGATTTCCTCCTTCAAACAAATCATTTATTTTGTGCCCTTATCGTATCACCTTTTCTCTATAAATATAGCCTTGTGTCTTTTTTGGTTTGAAATGTGGCAAAGATGACATATTCTTTTTACTTATGTTACAATCTTTTCATGAATACACTTATATATCAACAATGTAAAAGCTTGATTGATCCAGAGATCCCTTCGATTTCATCCATTTCAAATTTGATGGCTCTGGTCTTTCATGAACTCCCTCATTTAAACTGGGTCGGCCTATACTTAGTACAACAAAACAAAGCAACTTGCACCTTAGGCCCCTTTCAGGGTAAAGTGGCCTGTATGACTATTCCTATTGGAAAAGGTGTTGTAGGAACCTGTGCCCAACAGCAGAAGATGATCGTTGTCGATGATGTTCATTCTTTTGCCGGACATATCGCATGTGATTCGGCCTCACAATCCGAAATTGTCGTTCCCATTTATAACGGCAATACGCTTTTTGCGATTCTGGATGTCGATTCTGACATTAAAGATCGCTTTGCAACCGAAGAGATTTCATTCTTTCAATTTTTAGCCGATCAGATTTCCTCTTTGATTTCCAAAGAAAATCAGTCTATCTACTTAAAAACAGAAGTTGTTAATCCATAACAGCTTCTGTTTCTTGTATCTCATCTAACGATATTCTATATATAGGAAATTTTCCCAAACTTGTTTCTTTTTTATAACAATATCCCAAAAGTTCTTCTTCCATTCCATCAATCTCTGTAACCAAGAATGTTTTAACCGCATTATTTTTTCCTTTTTTGATTACGGCCCGCTGTAAAGACGTAACACCTTTATTTAAAGTCTTCGCAATGGCCGGCAAAAGAACACTTTCTTCTAGCCCCTTATCAAACAATAGATTAATGGCTTGTTGATCGGCAAAGGAAGAAAGAGCATGAGTAAAAGATAGAGGAAAATTCGATCTTTGATCGATCTCCTTTTCTTTCGTATTTCCCCAAAACGCAAAGCTGTAAACCGGATGTGTCGTGCGGGTTACATTTTCATTTTTTAAAAACTGATTGGCCAACGCTCCGTTTTGATCGCAGCTTGTCAATATAGGATGATAACCAAGCTGCCATTCACGTATCTTTTTCCAGTACTCATACTCCACATTGGTCGCAAGGCAGGACGGATCCAGCGTTGAAAAAGAAAAAGTCGGCATGAAAAGACAGCCTTCTGTTCCTATTCTATCCATCAAAACATTCAAAATAGCCTGTTCTTCTCCTATTATATGTTTACAGAATCGATCACTGGCTTGCACACAGACATAGCTTCCTTTTTGAATATGCAGCGTATCCAAGATTGCAGAAATTTCATCGGGCGTTATAAAAATTGGGTTTTTCATGGCATCATCATATCATATTTGATAAGATTGTTCACAGAAAAGAGGGAAATCATGATTTCAATTATTGCCAGTGATTTAGACGAAACATTATTGAATACAAACAAACACGTCGATGCTTATACAATTGAACAAATCAAAAAAGTATCTGACCATGGCATTCAATTTGTTTGCGCAACCGGAAGACCATTTATATCGATTCAAAATACATTAAAAGAAATTGGTCTCTATGATAAAGAAAACACCTATACCATTTCATTAAACGGCGCCTGTGTGACCGAGAACAAAAATAATCGAATCTTATATATGCAGCCGATGGATCATTCTTTGGCAGAGCAAATTTATAAGATTGGTCTTCAATATGATGTATGCGTTCAAGTTTATACGATCGATACCGTTTATGCATATCGTCTTAATGATGATGAACGTGACTTTTTAAAAGGCCGTATGCAGGTAAAAGAAATTCATGAAACGGATCTTACCTTTTTAAAGGATGTCCCAATCATGAAAGTTCTTTATGAAAATACCAGTTTTGACTATCTTCAATCCATTGATGCATCACTTTTGACAAATATCCGCCAAGCTTGCGATCTTTCTTATTCCAGCGCTCGCTACTTTGAGTTTAATAAAAAGGGTGTGCATAAAGGAATCGGATTAAAATTTCTATGCGATCATCTGCACATCGACATAAACAATTCCATGGCTATCGGAGACAACATCAATGATTTAGGAATGCTTAAAACAGCCGGTATAGCGATTGGTGTTAAAAACTTGCACCCATTGATCAAAGATCAAGTTGATCATATCTGTCCTTATACACATAACGAAAATGCGGTTGGGCACATTCTTCATGACTACGTATTAACAAAAAAATAGCCGAATGATCGCAATGTCATTAAGTTAAGACAACTATAACTATACAGGCAATCAAGTCTAGATAGTTTTTTACTAATAAGGCATGACAAAAATTGTAGTATTGCTACTACATTTTTTAAGTTATATAATATGGCCGTTAGTCATATCGAT
>NZ_JAXKBY010000086.1:0-4740 GCF_036552745.1 Faecalicoccus sp. | reverse complement strand
CTGGAGAATTGTCCCTACTCCCATTTACCAAAAGGAAAAATGACACTACAAGTCGTACAGGAAATCAATGATCCGTATTTAAAGCTGTTATGGGATCCGGCCAACTCTTATCGTGCCATTCGAGAAAATGTGCCTAAAGAATATATGGATTGGAGCCTGGAAGAAGAACTGCTGCATCTATATCCATATATAGGGCATATTCACTTGAAAAACTATCATTATGTTTCCGGGCTTGTAAAACCGTTTGTGCATGTTCCACTATTGAATGGGGATATTGACTATAAAACATTAGTAAAGTCAATACAGGAAACATGTGATTGTATTCTTTCCCTGGAACCGGAAGTGGATACACAGGGAACAATTCAAAGTATGCGACAATTGATACAATTATAATTCTAGACAACATCTTAAAAGATGTTCTTTTTCGTATTTAATTTTGGTATGATTAAGACATGAATAGAAATAAACGTGTATTTTTATATTTATTAGCAATCTTAGTTGTGCTGTCAGTGGGATCAAGCATTGTTTCCGGTGCTATGTATTTTATGCGCCCTAAACAAGAGACTGTGAAGCAGGAAACCGAAACAAAGTCTGAATCGAAAGAAGAAAAAGGCAGTTCATCCTTTACCTTTGCGGGCGTAGGCGATAATTTGATTCATCAGGCTATTTTTTCGCAATATGAAATGGGTGTCACCGATTATGATTTTAATGAAGACTATGCCTTGATGAAGCCTTATATTGAACCGGCCGATCTTTCTTTTATCAATCAGGAAACAATTTGTGCGGGTGAAGAGTTCGGATTAAGTCATTATCCGCAGTTTAACGGCCCGACACAAATCTTGGATGCGGTTGCCAATACAGGATTTGACTGGTTAGCTGCCAGCAGTAATCACAGTTTAGATAAAGGCAGCGATGCCTTACTGGCGGAATTAAACTATCTTCATGAAAACTATCCGGATGTTTCGGTGACAGGAGCATATCGTAGTGAAGAAGAATCTAATCAATACATCGTCCGTGAAGTGAACGGTATCAAGGTAGGCCTTTTAGGCTATACCTATGGTTTGAATGGAATTCCACTGCCAGAAGATATGCCATGGTTAGTGGAATTAATCGATGAAGATCAAATTCAAAAGGATATGGAAGCATTATCGAAAATCAGCGATGTGCAGATCGTCTCCATGCATTGGGGAACGGAATATCATACAGAAATTGAAGCAGATCAACAAGCCTTGGCGCAAAAGATGAATGAGTGGGGCGTTGAAGTTATTATTGGAACACATCCGCATGTCATCAAACCGGCAGAAATCATCCAAGGCGAAAAACAGGATACTTTGTGCTATTATTCTTTAGGAAACTTTTTAAGTGCACAGGATACCAATGAAGGTATGGTTGGCGGTATGGCCAGCTTTACCTTACAGTATGATTTTGATACGCAGGAAACATTATTTAAAAATGTGAAATTTACACCAACGGTGATGTATTATGATCCTGCTTTTACTACTTTTAAAGTGATGACGATCCATGATTACAACGATGATTATATTCCAACACATTATGTAGCTTCTTTGGGCTATGATATGTCTAAGGCTTGGATTCAAAATTATGTAAAAGAAATCATGGGATCACCGGAAGGAATCGAGGTGGTAGTTGAATAATGAATCAGAAATTAGTTGCGGAAAATCGTAAAGCACGTCATGAGTACGAGCTGTATGATCGATTTGAAGCCGGCCTTTGTTTAAAGGGAACGGAAATCAAAAGTATTCGAAAAGGAAAAGTACAGTTAAAAGACTCTTATATTAGTTTTTATGGCAACGAGGCTTATATCAAGGGAATGCACATTGCACCGTATGAGCATGGGAATATATTTAATCATGAGGAAACAAGAGATCGAAAACTATTGTTGCATAAAAAAGAGATTTTGAAGTTGGAGCAGTCGGCACGTATAAAAGGCTATACGGTAGTACCTACACGACTGTATTTAAGTAAAGGCTTGGCGAAATTAGAGATTGCTCTGGCTAAGGGTAAAAATCTGCATGATAAACGAGAAGCGCAGAAGAAAAAGGATGCGCAAAAAGAGATTCAGAAGGCCTTGAAGAATGATTATTAGTGCGTTATAATGGCTTTCCTGGGGATGTTTATGGTATTCGATGAGTAAACGTTTGGATATGACCACAGCCACGAAGGACACGTGTGAAAACCACTTAAAATTAATTGCTAAAACTAAACTTGCTAATGTTTTTGGTGTAAACCAGAGCATGGCTTTCGCTGCTTAATTTAATTGCCTACGTTTGGCTTGCAGCCCCAATAGTCTAGGTTCGCTTTCTTATCAGCTATTGCAGGACACATAAAGAAGATAAGATGAAGTAGTGATCCGATACTTCATACGAAAATTTTAGGATCACATCTTAAGATCTTTGTTCTTATCCAAAGCTTAGGATTATTTTGATAAGAAAAGCTGTAAACGTTGTATCGTGGGACTTTGCTTAGACAGGAGTTCGACTCTCCTCATCTCCACCAATAGCTTGTAACTCCTTTATGTAAAGGAGTTTTTTTAATTTTTTATCAAAAATTGCGAAAAAATTGCAAAAATTTGCGAATTTTATTCAATTTTACATGTTTCATCCAATATTTTTTTCATGTTTTGTCTCATAGAATCATATATATGTGCATAAGTTTTTCTTAGCTCTGTCACTGTATCTCCTAATCTTTCGGCAATCAAAGAATCATCGATTTTGTTTTTGATCAAAAAAGAAGGTATCAGAATATGGACAAAGATAAAGTAAACCAATCTCTGCTTTTCATGGTGGATATACAAGTCCTATAGCCGTTTTTACGGAAGAAGGTAGGATTGAATCTGAAATTAATTATTACAGACGAAGACTCAATGAGTGTAAACCCATTGAGCTTTTTCTTTAGCGGACCAGATTTTTTTTGTTTGATTTACATTTCTTCTTTTTAAATAGTTGGAATGTAGTCGAGAAATATGGTTATTCAAGAAAAGGTTTATGGAAACATATCAGAAGTGAGATAGCGAAGCTAATTTAATGTATACGTATAAAAATACGTATTAATATATTGACGTACGTATATAAAGGCGTATAATATACTTGCAGGGAGGAAAAAAGATGCCAAAAACTTTTAGAGAAATTGTGAAAATCTTGAAAAAAGATGGGTGGTATCAAGTTAGACAGAGCGGATCTCATGTGCAATTCAAACATCCAACAAAATCAGGAAGAGTTACAGTTCCTAAACATGGCGGACGGACAATCGCTCCGGGCACTGAAAAAAGTATCTATGACCAGGCTGGACTAAATAAAAAATAGCCCGGCAGGTCATAGGTTTGGCATCTCAATTATAAAAAAGAAAGGACGGAGAAAATGCTATGAAAGGATTAACTTATTTAGCTGTCTTAGAACCATCAGGAGAAAAATCGTATAGTTTGTATTTTCCGGATATGCCTGGTTGTTATTCAGACGGAAAAAATCTAGAGGATGCTTTAAAAAATGCAAAGGATGCGTTGGAATTACATTATTATGGCATGGTAAAAGATGGAGAAGAGGTACCCAAATCAACAGGAAAGGTATCAAAGGAAGATGCAGAGGGATGTATTGTATGTCCGGTTACAATCTATCCTGATGTTGTAGTGGAAAAGTACAATAATAAAAAAGTAAAAACAAATTGTACTTTACCGGCATGGCTAAAAGAAATAGCAGAGAATAATCATATTAATTATTCACAAGTATTGGAAGCTGCAATTAAACAAAAGCTTGGATTGAATCAGTAAGAATTATAAAGAGTACACACTGTGTACCAAAAAGAGAGTATATTAATATCATCAAGAAGTCTCAGATAAAAAGTTTGAGGCTTTTTCTTTTGGAAAGAAGTGATTTTGTGGAAAGAAATAGACATCATCAAGGTGGTACCCACCGCCTAGCCTTTGAGCGGAATAAGAAAAAGATATTTGTTATTCAAGAGGTGTGTGGATTATGTGATAAGCCTGTCGGCTTTAGCTGCAAGTATCCTCATCTTTTATCAGCATGTATTGATCATATTATTCCCGTCAATTAAGGCGGACATCCAAGCGACATAAACAACTTACAGTTGGCTCATTGGACTTGTAACTGGCAGAAGCCTGATAGATTATGAAGGAGTAAGGGATCTAAAAAAAAGCCAAGAATATTTGAAGTGGTTCCCAAGCTAAGGATAAGATAAAAACCTACTTTATAATCGTGATTTTTTTCCATTTGGTTTATGATCAGCATAAACACATGAAAAAAGTTATCAAAAAATTGCTTTAGTTCGTTATCTTCGTTTTTATTGAAAGAGGTGGAATCATCATGAATTATCAGGATATTGGAATACTGTTAAGATGTAGTTAAAGCTAATTTTGCAGTTATTTTATCTTTGTATCTATTCAATATGCTATATCAGTCTATTTAGTGGATGTGCTTGCCTGACTCATCTGCAAGTGGCTCGAGAAGAAATTAAAGAAGTAGTGTAATAAGCACAAAAAAAGAGAGTTACTCTCAATGTCATTAAGTTAAGACAACTATAACTATACAGGCAATCAAGTCTAGATAGTTTTTTACTAATAAGGCATGACAAAAATTGTAGTATTGCTACCAATGTCATTAAGTTAAGCAAAACATGATCTTATGAGTCTTGTCTAAAATAGGCGAGGCTCTTTTATTTGTGAAAAAAAATCTAAAAAAGCTTGACAAAGAAAAAGTCGGAATCTTT
>NZ_JAXKBY010000085.1:0-7108 GCF_036552745.1 Faecalicoccus sp. | reverse complement strand
CTTTAGTCCGTTCGACTTGCATGTATTAGGCATGCCGCCAGCGTTCATCCTGAGCCAGGATCAAACTCTCCATTTGATTTAGCTCTTTCAGATGTCCTCTGACATCGTTTTCTCTTTTACCGAAATTGACGTTTCCTTTTTCTTTCAGGTTTGTTCTTGTTCAGTTTTCAAAGATCTCGCTCAGCGCTTTCCCGCGCCGTGCTCAGTTATATTACCAAATCCACTCCCTTCCGTCAACATCTTTTTTCACTTTTTTTATCTTTTTTTAGTCCTTTTTGTTCCTCTCACCTTTGTAATCGGTTTCATTGTCGGGTTGTCCATAAATTACGCATTTCTGTACCTATCTTATGCACAAATTTTCATAGAGTAGAGGGAAGAAATTAATCTTCGCCCCTCTCATTGCACCGTACGTACGGGTCTCGTATACGGCGCTACATTTATATGTTGATGTACGACTTATCTTAGATAGTATTCAAGGGGATTGACCAAACCGGGTCGGTCCCCGTTTCTGATACCAAGTACATAAGGTGTTATTAGATAATTTGCGGTTTTCATTCCCGCTTGTCTATATAGTCCTAATCGTGTATTCGCTGTGGCATAGATGTCCTCATCTGTTATATTCTTCGCTTTAACGAATACTTTCAGTTTCTGTAGGTTCTTATAAATACGTACTGGTTCCTTCCATTGCTTGAAAAGAATCACCCGTATTTTATGTCTGAGCCATTGCCCAAACTCGTCCATGAAACTTTTCATCCTTCCAATTCGGAAATAGTTTATCCATCCTCTTACAATTTGATTGATTCGTGTAAATGTTCTCGCATTGGTCCGTGCTATACACCTTTTCCGTATGAGCTCCTTACGGCACTTGTCGTATAGGTTTCTCTTACTCTTGTTGGATGGTCTGCACTCCCACTTGGAAGAACCTTTCCAATAGGTAAAACCTAAAAAGTTACTGTTCGTTGGTCTTACCACTTTTGTTTTCGTGACACTGACCTTCAGGAACAGTTTTCTCTCCAGCCAGGATGTGACGGACTTCATCACTCTGTTGGCTGCCATTTCACTTTTCACAAAGATATTACTGTCATCCGCATACCGTACAAAGTGCAATCCTCTCTGTTCCAATTCCTTATCAAATTTATCAAGATAAATGTTTGAAAGAATCGGACTCAGTGGTCCGCCCTGTGGCATTCCGATCGTGTTTGGCTTAACGAGTCCTTTTTCCATAATTCCTGCCTGCAGAAATTTACGGATAAGATGTAAGGTTGCCGAATCAAATACACGCTCTCTAAGAATTGAAATTAATTTATCATGATTCACCGTATCAAAGTAGGCTTCGATATCTAAATCAACAACCCATTCATACCCTTCATTTAAGTAATCAAGTGTACGTATAGTGGCATCCTGTGCACTTCTGTGCGGACGGAATCCAAAACTATTGTCACTAAACGTGTTATCGTAGATTTTTGATAATACTTGTGTGATAGCCTGTTGAATCACTCTGTCTACTACTGCAGGAATACCTAGCGGTCTTTTCTTGCCGTTTGATTTAGGTATATATACTCGTCTGACAGGTTGGGGCCTATATTTCTTCTCCATAATCTGTTTCTTTATGGTTTCCCTATGGATACGAAAATACTCATCCATTTCATCTACCGTCATCTGATCGACTCCGGCAACACCTTTATTACTCTTGACTCTTTTCATAGCCTCCTCAAGATTTTCATCCTGTAGAATCACTTCGATTAATTTCATGTCGCTGCTTCTCCTTCCATTTGTAGATACTTTCAGAACCATTCCATCGTCTCCCGCTTCCGTGAAGTTTACGACTCTCCACTTATGAAACGTTCCTCAAATTCGAACTGTCTGAGTATTGCGTATGGTGATTAGCACCATATAAACATTAGGCCCTTCAGTAGCGGTGTTTCTACCTACTATGACCTCAGCTGACTTCTTGTGATAAACCTTTTTCGACCGATGGTACCATCACTGTTTTTAAAGATATTGGATTTCATCTTCCACAAGATCTCCCGGGGTAATTCATGTCATCCTACTTCTTTCACAACGTCCGGATTTACTGTCTTGGTTTTAATACGTCTACCCTTTTGGACTTCGGTTTGTACGGCAACCTCATCCACCATTTAGCCTTGTATCCGGTTTCTGTTCGTACGCTCGAAAGAATCGCTACACCACTTCCTTCATCCTTGACATCACTGTCAACGACTTGTGGTTCACTACGCTTCGGCGGTAGATTCCATACGCGGCTGGTTTAACTCCAGCTGAATGCATGCCATGCCCGGCACACCGTAAAAAAAGTGATCTATTTTTTTGAACAGACCACTTTTTTTAAAATCTTTTCCTATTTTTCTAACTCTGCAATTTTTTGAATACGAATTTTATGTCTTTCCCCTTGTGAAAATGGTGTATTGATAAAAGTACGAACCACATCTTTACAAGTTTCAATTCCCATCGTTCTTTGGCCCATGGCAAGCATATTGGCATCGTTATGTTCTCTTGTCAATCGTGCCATTGTCACATCTGTACACAATGCACAGCGAATTCCTTTTATTTTATTGGCTGAAATACTGATACCGATTCCGGTTCCACACAATACTATGCCTCTTTCTGCCTGCCCAGATACAACTTTTTCAGCACAAGCTTTGGCATAATCGGGATAATCCACACTTTTCCCATCATTGGTTCCACAGTCAATAACAGTATGTCCCTCTTTTTCCAGCATTTCTTTGATTTCATTTTTATACTGGTAAGCACCATGATCATTTGCGATTGCGATAATCATCTCTTCATCTCCTTTTTCATAGAAATAAAATCTTCTTCTTTAATATATATACTACACTTTCCATCCAAACAAGTAAATGTTCCTGAGCCATCCTTGTCAAGCTGTATTTTATAATCACTTCGTGTAATATCCACAAACGAGCATAATCTATACTCAGGTAAAGAAAATTTTTTTCCAGAAGCCCAACCGTTTGTCATCACTACAATCACCGGATGTTCTCCTTTGGTACACCAGCCAATACAGTGCCAATCATCCAGTCGATCCTCCATCTCATCAACATCTAACAAATGACTACGGATCCAGACCATTTCTTCTAAAAATGGCACCTGGCCTTTTTGATCGTGCTCAATACCTTTATAATCCCCGTAAAATACACACGGACAAAACGTATCTCTTAATAAGATCAGCGCATAAGCATGAACTTTAAACCAATCCTGTACCCAGGACTGTAATGCCTGCCCCGGCTGTGTATCATGATTATCGACAAAAGCCACCGCGCTTTGCGGTGCAATCTTTGTCAATGTTCCTTCTAAAATTTTTGACATGTCATATCTGTCATACGAACTTGATGCATCAAACAGATGAAAATGCAATGGCACATCAAACAAAGCCATACAATAAGAGGTTTCACACAAATACTTTTTTAATTCTTCAAGATTTCCAGACCAATATTCACCAACCGCAAAAAGATCATCCTGATATTCTTGTCGCATAGTCGCAAGCCATTTAGGAAAGAAATCAAAATCTATACTCTTTACCGCATCCAATCGAAATCCATCGATTCCTGTTAGATTTTTATACCATCTTGTCCAGGCATACAGCTCATCTACAACCTTTTGATTTGAAAAATCGACATCATCACCCATGATATAGTCAAAATTCCCCTGTTCCTGCGATACATTTTCTGACCACTTTTTAGAATAGAACTCCAAAAGTTTGGTTTGCTTAGTCCTGGCATCATAGTCCGTTCCTGTAAAACAAGACCAATCCCAGATAAAATTGGAATATTTTCCTTTACGTCCCGGGAAGGTAAATTTCGTCCATACTTCAACGTTTTCTTCCGGGCTGATCGATTGATCTCGATCATTCCAATTGATTTCTTTTGCCTGAATCGTTTCCGTCTGATCCGCACCCATACGATGATTAAAGACGATATCGGCAATCACTTCCAGCTGATCTTCATGACAACTTTGGATGGCCTGTATATACGCATCTTTTGTCCCATATTTTGTGGCAATTGTACCTTTTTGATCAAATTCACCTAAATCATACAAGTCATAAACACCATAACCTACATCATGACTGCCACCCTGTCCTTTATAAGCAGGCGGAAGCCAAATACGATCAAAACCAATCTGATGCAAATGAGCGGCATCTTTCTGCACACGATCCCAGTGCTTTCCATCCGCCGGTAAATACCATTCAAAATATTGAATCATCGTTGAATTTTTCATAAAAACTCCTACGTTTTTTTAGAGAAGCGAGTGCGACAGTTTGGGCAGGTAATCTCAATACTTCCCTTTCCTTTTGGCACACGAATAATCTGTGCGCATTTTGGACATACAAAGTGCTTATAACTTCTATCCTGCATATTTTTCTGCACAGCCTTCAAAGTATGTGTTCCTTTGGAACGCAATTCGATAAATTTGGCATTTTCTGCCTGTCTGGCATAAATATTCTTAGACATCGTACGATAAAAATATAGGAAGAAGACCATAAAGAAAAGAATGGTCAACGCAAAATGACGTATAAATAACGTCAGGATCACCAATACGATTTCTAAAAAGAATAAAAATTGATTCAAGGCATCATTGCCATAACGTCCTGCGAAAAAACGATATAATTTTTCTCTCATGTTCATCACCTATTGGTAATGGTAACACACTTTCTTTTAAACACGAAGAAGATTCGATTCACTCCGCTTAATCTTTATCGAACCTTAATAATATAGTTTTCTTTACGAGGCGCTGTTTCCTTTTTCCCTTCCGGTTTGCCATATCCCAAAATGACATTGCCAATTCCTTCATAATCTTCAGAAAGTCCCCATTCTTTCATCAATTCTTTTCCCTTTGATGTTTTAAATACTTCTCTGGCGCGATAGATGTAACAAGAATCAACGCCCAGTGCATGGGCAGCATTTAGTAAATTACCGATGACCAGATTTCCATCGTCTCGATACGTATTAACACGCGTATCCGCAAATACCACTACAACAACACCGGCCCCATAAAACGGATCGATATCCGCATTCATGATCTGTGCATTTAACTGGGCAACCAAATCGCAAACTTGTTTATTTTCGATGCAGACCATCACCGCTGATTGTTTTCCCATACCGCTTGGTGCATAGCTTCCGGCTTCTAAGATCTGATCTAAAACATTTTCTTCGATTTTTTGATCCGTATAAGCACGGCCGCTTCTTCTTGATTTTAAATCTTGTATTGTTTCTTTCATAGATATGCCTCCTAATCTAGTATTTATTATACGCTCTTTATAATATTTTGGTTTTTCTAAAACAATCTCCCATAATCCCAATCGCTTTCTGAAAAATCTCACATACTTTCACACGACTTAAAAATAATTTCTCCAAAAGATTTTTCTATACTATAAGCGTGTTAAGAGAACACAGTAAAAAAACTCTTCATATATCTCTCTCCTAAAACAATAATAATGGCAAAAGCGGCACCTAAAATGCCGCTTTTGTTTGTATATCAAAAAAGTTTTCATTAACTTTTCTGAAAATTTTTATTCACTTTTTTCATTTTATGATATACTACATTCATTAGAGGAGGATATTATGTCAGACTTAACAAAACTATATGAAACCGTTAAACAACGCAATGCAGGCGACAGTGAATTTCTGCAGGCCGTCGAAGAAGTATTTGAATCTCTGGAAATCATTGAACAAGTACATCCGGAAAAATTAGATGATGATGTACTTGCCCGCATCGTTGAACCGGAACGTCAAATCGTATTCCGCGTACCTTGGGTCGATGACAATGGTGTTACTCAGGTCAATCGTGGATTCAGAATTGAATTTAATTCCGCTTTAGGTCCATACAAAGGAGGACTTCGTTTCCATCCGTCTGTAAATATCAGTATCATCAAATTCTTAGGATTTGAACAAATCTTTAAAAACTCATTAACAACACTGCCAATGGGTGGCGGTAAAGGTGGATCTGATTTTGATCCAAAGGGAAAAAGCGATGCCGAAGTTATGCGCTTCTGCCAGAGCTTTATGAGCGAATTATATCGCCACATCGGACCAAATACCGATGTTCCTGCCGGTGATATCGGTGTTGGAGGTCGTGAGATCGGTTATCTATTTGGACAATATAAACGTTTAAAAAATGAATTCAGCGGTGTACTCACCGGAAAAGGATTAACATTTGGTGGTTCTTTAATTCGTACAGAGGCTACCGGATACGGGCTTTGTTATTTCACGCAGGCTTTGTTGAAGGATAACGGAACAAGCTTTGAAGGAAAAACCGTTGCCCTTTCCGGAAGTGGAAACGTAGCCATCTATGCCTGTGAAAAGGCAACACAGTTAGGTGCTAAAGTTGTCACTATGTCTGATTCTAACGGATTCATCTATGATCCTGATGGAATTGATTTAGCTTGTGTCAAAGACATTAAGGAAGTTCGTCGTGGACGTATCAAAGAATATCTAGAAACACATCCAAACGCTGCTTATACTGCCAATGCTCGTCCTTGGAGTACTCCATGTGATATCGCATTGCCATGTGCTACACAAAACGAACTGGATTTAGAAGATGCCAAAGCGCTTGTAGCCAACAAAGTCTTTGCGGTATGTGAAGGTGCCAACATGCCAACTACACCGGAAGCCATTCACTATCTGATGCAGAATGGTGTATTCTATGCACCAGGTAAAGCCAGCAATGCCGGTGGTGTTGCCTGCTCCGGTCTGGAAATGAGCCAGAATGCGCAGCACTTATCCTGGACAGCGGAAGAAGTGGATAAACGTCTGGAAGCCATTATGGAAAATATCTTTGAAACATGCCGTGATACCGCAAAAGAATATGGACACGAAAAAGAATATGTTGTCGGTGCCAACATTGCCGGTTTCTTAAAAGTAGCCGAAGCTATGAAAGCACAGGGAACTGTCTAAAAAGAGAAGAACGATCTTCTCTTTTCTTATGCATTAAAAAAGCCGACGTTTGTGAGGCTGCTAAAAAAGTCTTCAAGAGATGAATAGAAAAGAATCTTTCGAAAAAGCAAAATATAAAGAGGTTAGAATAAGTGATCACAGTATGCTTATTTAACCTCTTTTTTCATCCCTTCCTGTGCTCG
>NZ_JAXKBY010000084.1:0-4793 GCF_036552745.1 Faecalicoccus sp. | reverse complement strand
GTTGCATGTTTGGTTAAAAATGATTGAGTATTTGTAGTCATAAAGAATACCTCTTTTCTGACTACAATATAAAATCTAATTTGACATTATTTATGCCATATCACCAAATTGTCGGTATAGCGTTTCAAAAATCGAAAAATAAGTTTTTTCCTAACCATAGGAGATGCACACGGAATCTGCTCAGAATAAAAATTAGGTGTATAATGTTGAAAACGAAAGGATTCTATATGTCATCTTTAAAAGTATTATTTGCCTATACAAAAGGTATTCGAAGATATTTTGTTTTTTCTATTTTATGTGTTGCGATTGAAACTTCCTTTGAAGTCTTTATCCCTTTTTTGATGTCAGAAATTATCGATGTGGGTATTGCGCAAAGAGACCCTTCTGTTTTTATGGAGCAGGGACTTGAAATGATTGGCTGCGCTATCCTGTCTTTGATTTTTGGTTTACTGTATGCTCGTTATGCGGCTAAAGCCATTACCTTATTTGGTCAAAGACTTCGTTCGGTGCAATATCAAAAGATTCAAAGCTATTCTTTTGCCAATCTGGATCACTTTGAAACCAGCTCTTTGATCACACGTTTGACAAGTGATGTAACGGTTATTCAAAATTCACTGGTGAATGGAATTCGCCCTTTTGCCCGCAGTCCTATTATTTTGATCTTAGGGCTTGTGATGTCTTTTCTGATCAATAAAGAGCTTTCGATGATTTTCTTATTTACCACGCCGATTCTGGCCATCATTCTATTCTTTGTGGTCAGAAAGGTAGCGCCGATGTATTCTGTACTTCAAAAGGCCATTGATTCGGTCAATCGTTTAATTCAGGAAAATTTGACGGCAATTCGAGCCATAAAAGCTTTTGTACGCGATGAATATGAAGAAGAACAGTTTGAGAAAGTCAATCAGGATCTTGCCAAGATTTCGCAAGATACCTTCCACATCGCATCATTAAATACACCGGCTTTTCAAATGACGATGTACATGGCCATCGTTGGTTTAATGACCTTAGGTATTCATTTAATTGTACAGGGACAAATGCAGGTTGGAGAGCTAACCGGTGTTTTAAGCTATGTGCTGCAGATCATGAATTCATTGATGATGATTTCCAATGTATTCTTATTGATTACGCGTTCTCTAGCTTCCTGCAACCGTATTGCCCAGGTTATTGAAGAAAGAGTAACTTTGAGCTCCGGCGCCCTGCCTTTGACACCAAAGGACAACTCCATCGATTTTCATCATGTATATTTTAAATATGCACAAGATGCCAAAGAATATGTACTTAACGATATTGACTGGCATATTCCTGCCGGTTCAACGGTAGGGATCATGGGCGCGACCGGTAGCGCCAAATCCAGCCTGGTACAATTGATTGCCCGTCTATACGATGTTAGTGAAGGCTCCATCAAGATTGGTCAGGTTGATGTTCGTGATATGAATTTGGAAGATCTAAGAAACAGAGTGGGTATGGTCTTACAAAAAAACACCTTATTCTCGGGCACGATCAAAGAAAATATGCGCTGGGGCGACCCAAATGCCAGTGATGAAGAAATTCAAAAGGCTTGTGAAATTGCCTGTGCTGATGAATTTATTCAAAAAATGCCGGATCAATACGATACCTATATTGAACAAGGTGGAAACAATGTATCCGGTGGTCAAAAACAACGTTTATGTATCGCCAGAGCGTTATTAAAGAAGCCAAAGATCTTGATTTTGGATGATTCCACCAGTGCAGTGGATACCAATACCGATCATGCGATTCGAAACTCCCTTTCAAAAATTCACGGTTTGACACAGATCATCATAGCCCAGCGTGTGAGCTCCGTCAGTCATTGTGATCAAATTCTGATTTTAGAAGATGGAAAGATTGCCGCTTTAGGATCCCATGAACAACTTCTGCAAACAAGTGATTTCTACCGCGGTTTATATGAATCCCAACAGAAAGGAGCCAGCCTATGAAGCCACAAAATATTACGCAGACCATTCGTAAACTGATGCATTATATGGGCAATCATGCGCTTTTGTTTGTTTTGGTCGGCATTCTGGTTGCCTTTTCCGCATTAGGAAATCTTCTGGGTACGTATATGATTCGCCCAGTCGTCAATGAAGTATTAAGCACCGGTTTAGATAAAGCTTTGTTGCAGATCATACTGATGGCCTTTATCTTCCTGATTGGTGTTTTATCCGCTTTAGGCTATACACAGATCATGGCAGTGGCCGCCCAAAAAGTAGTCAAAGACATCCGACAAGATTTGTTTCATGTACTTCAGAAATTGCCGTTATCCTTCTTTGACACCCATTCGCATGGTGAATTGATGTCACGCTTTACTAACGATGTAGATACAGTATCCGATGCATTAAACAACTCCTTTGCGATGATGATCCAAAGCTTTATTCAAGTCGTAGGGACCTTGATCCTGCTCTTTGTATTGAGCTGGCGATTGTCCCTGATTGTAGTGCTTTTTTACATCATCATGTTTATTTATATCCAGTTTTCCAGTAAAAAGAGCAAATCATATTTCTCTTTACAACAAAAGAACATCGGTGATATCAATGGTTTTACTGAAGAGATGATCTCCGGGCAGAAAGTTGTAAAAGTCTTTAATCACGAAAAGGCAAACCAGAAGGTCTTTGAAGCGTTAAACAAAAATCTTCAGCGCAGCAGTGCCAAAGCACAAGGCTATGCCCAAACAATCGTTCCTATGGTCGTATCCTTATCTTATGTCAACTATGCGATCGTATCTGTGCTGGGCGGCTACATGGTCTTAAAAGGACAAATGGATGTAGGATCTCTGGCAAGTTATCTGATTTTTGTACGACAGGCAGCTATGCCAATCAATCAGTTTACGATGCAGATGAACTTATTGTTGACATCGCTTTCCGGTGCCGAACGCATCTTTGAATTGATGGATATGGATCCGGAAGTTGACCAGGGAAAAGTAACTCTTGTCAGCATTCGTAAAGAAAACGACCAAATCATCGAAACCAGGGAAAATACCGGACAATGGGCATGGCGACATCCCAGAGAACAAGGAATTGAATACGTTTTACTGCAAGGGGATGTACGTTTTCACGATGTCAGCTTTGGTTACACGACAAAGAAAACGATCCTGCATGATATTTCCCTATATGCCAAACCGGGACAAAAAGTTGCGTTTGTCGGTGCAACCGGTGCCGGTAAAACAACCATCACCAATTTAATCAACCGTTTCTATGACATTCAAAATGGTTCGATTACTTATGATGGCATTGATATCAAGCTCATCAAGAAAGCCGATCTAAGACGCTCTTTAGGTATCGTACTGCAGGATACGCATTTGTTCACCGGTACGATCTTAGATAATATTCGTTTTGGGAATCTGGAAGCCACAGACGATGAATGCGTTCGCGCAGCCAAATTAGCCAATGCGGATTCCTTTATTCGCCGATTACCGCAAGGCTATCAAACTATGATTCATAACGATGGAAGCAATCTTTCCACCGGACAAAGACAGTTATTAGCCATTGCCCGTGCTGCCGTGGCCGATCCTCCGGTATTGATTTTAGATGAAGCTACTTCTTCCATCGATACACGAACAGAACAGTTGATTGAAAAAGGAATGGATCAACTAATGGAAGGGCGAACTGTTTTTGTGATTGCCCATCGTTTATCCACAGTCCGTAATGCGGATGTAATTATCGTATTAAATCATGGTCAAATCATTGAACGAGGAAATCACGAACAGCTGATTGAGCAACACGGTATGTATTATCAGCTTTATACCGGTATGTTTGAATTGTCGTAAGTAAATTATTGCCATTTATTTTATAATCTTATAGAAAAAGATTATATGTTTGATTATAATAATATACATGATAGATTATATATTAGGTGATATTTATGAATTTAGAAAGTAACAAACCATTATACTTACAAGTAGAAGCCGATATTCGTAATTCGATTCTTCAAAAGAAATTTCGTTCCGGTCAAAAGCTACCTACTGAAAATGAACTCAGCCAACAATACAATGTCAGTAAAATAACAATCCGCAAAGCTATGTCCAATCTGGCAAAAGAGGGAATGATTCAAAAAGTACAGGGTAAAGGAACTTTTATCAGTTATAAAAAGGACAAATTATTATTGAATAAAGCCAGAGGCTTCCAAGATTCTCTAAGCAATTTTGGACATTCTTCCAAACATAAAATACTAAATGTATCGATTATAAAGGCGGATTCTGATATTTCACAAAAATTAAATATAGCTCCAGATACTACCATATTTTTTCTTGAACGACTCATTTGGGAAGATGCGGCACCTATCGCTATAGACAGAATTTATCTTCCTGAAGAAAACTTCCCAAATTTTATGAAAAATATAGCCGAAGATAAATCTTTCTATCAGATTCTACAAGATAACTATGGTATAGTTTTAAATAAATCTATTCTGGAAATCAATGGTGTACTTGCGACAAAAGAATATGCCGAGCTTCTTCAGAGTAATATTGGTGATCCTTTATTCCACATTGAAAAAATCGGTTATGAAAAAAATGATTGTCCCATCCATTATTCTATCTCCATTGTTCGCTGTGATAGAGTCAGCTATGTTGTTTCAACGGATAATTCGACCGTCATGGATGAAAAGATCATAAGATAATAATGATCCCCCGGCCTAGCCGGGGGCAATGGTGTCAACCTAAGAGAATTTAGGTTGGCATCATTTTTTTTATGAAAATTGGATACTTAAACAAACGTGAAAAGTCATTTGGTTTTAACTGTAGTTAAGTTTTTGCTTTATAATTCTTTATATTAAAACATTAT